>CAZPFZ010000045.1:0-9127 GCA_964585955.1 uncultured Acidiphilium sp. | reverse complement strand
ACCTTTAATTGTACCGGGACAAATAATCCACAAAACAACGGCTGCTAAAATAGTTGTTATGTTAGAATCGAGTACGGTAATAACTGCGTGTTTAAAGCCTTGTTTTACCGAAGTTTCGATAGTTTTATTCATTGCGTATTCTTCCCTAATTCTTTCAAATATAACGATATTAGCATCTACTGCCATACCTATTGAAAGCAAGATACCTGCAATACCCGGAAGGGTAAGTTGAATGTTGGGAATTATTGCAAGGAAGATTATATAAAGTAAAACGAATATTGCAAGGGCAATGTCTGAAGCAATGCCTAATCCTCTGTAACGAACGAGCATTATCACAAATACAACAGCCAAAGCAATCGCACCCATAATTAATACCGATGAAAGAGCGTTTTCGCCCAGTTTGGGGCTTATGCTTCTCGATTCTGATACGGTATATTCGATGGGGAGTCTTCCGCTTTTAATAACCGAAGCAATGCTTAAAGCTTCTTCGTAATCGGAATAACCTTCGATTTGAGCGCTATCGCTTACTATTTCGCCTGAAACTGAGGGGCTGGATACCAAACTGTCGCCAAGATAGATATACAACTTTTGATCGTCGCTACCATAGACGGTTTTTGTTGCGGTTGCGAACTTTGATTTACCGGCAGATGTGAAGTTTAAAACTACCAAAAATCCGCCGTTTTGAGTATCTTGCGCAACGTAGGCATCTTTAATATGATCTTCGCCGTTTAACCATTCTTTGCCGGTACCGTCTTTAAAGGTGAGCTTACCGGTTTGACCGATAACTTCCAATACGCTACCGTCATCGTCGATCTGGGGAATTTCTACCCTGATACGGTTACCGTCTTGTTCGGATATAACAGCTTCGGTATAGCCTTTATCGTCAAGACGTTTACGAAGAATTTCAATTGCGTTAGCAATTGTTTCGGAACTTTGTTCGCCATTTGAATCAACCGGGGTTAATACAACATAGTAACCGCCGGACAAGTCGATACCCTTATTGATAGTGTCAAGTATGGAGTTATATTCTTTGGTAGCGCCTATAGGGAACTTAGCAAAGCATAAAACGCCGACAATAGCCATGACAACAATCATCAGAGTAAAGAGTACCGTTGATTTTCTCTTGCTCATTATTGCCTCCTGCTTTTAAAAAAGCATTCTAAAAGTAACTTTCCTGCACGCAAACGCGCGCGTACATAATTATAATTGTTTATGCACTTTGATATTATATAATGATTAAGCAAATTAGTCAATGATTTTTTACCGCGTTTTTAAAAAAACCCGATAGAATGCCAAAAAAACTTTGCCTTTTTTGTTTTTGGTTGTTTATTTAGACAAATATTACACTGCCGTAAAACAATATTTTAATTAAATAGTCTATTTGGCTAAGTATTAACTCGCATTTTAAGCTAATAAAAAAGCCGACAAGCGACTTTTTTATTTGCATTTTTTATTTTAGTTGTTGTTTTCGTCATTTTGCTTTTCGCAAGAAAGAATATGCATTGCACATTCCGTGCGCGCCTTTAACATTTCGCAAGTGGGTTTATACGGCTTGTTAATATCTCCGTTAAAAACATAGTTGTTTGCCGCACAACCGCCGCTACAATGATAGCGAGCAAAGCAGTTTTCACAACCTTCACGGGTGAAAAGCGAACTGTTTTTAAACTTGGCGCGAATATTTTCGTCTATTTTGCCTTCGAATACGTTACCCATATAAAATTCGGGTTTATCGGCAAATTGATGGCAAGGATAAATATCGCCGACCGGCGTTACCGAAAAATATTCGTTGCCCGCGCCGCATGCGTTTACGCGCTTTTGCAAGCACGGACCGCCTTCGAGGTCGATTGAAAAATGGAAAAAGTGAAAACCTTTGCCTTCTTTTCTGCGTTTAATATATTCGCGAGCAAGTTTTTTATATTCTTGCTTGATTTCGGGAATCATTTGTTCGCTTATGGCAAGTTCGTGATCTTGTTCGAGGACAACAGGCTCTAAAGATATTTCTTTAAAACCGCTATCGGCCATAAACAAAACGTCTTTGGCAAAATCAAGATTTTTATTGGTAAAAGTACCCCTTATATAATAGCTTTTATTGCCACGCTTTGCCACAAAATTTTTAAAGTTTTCTATAATTACGTCGAAACTGCCCTTGCCGTTAACTGTTTTACGCACGCTGTCGTGCACTTCTTTGCGGCCATCTAAGCTTAAAACGACGTTTTCCATATTTTCGTTGAGCCAATCAGCTATTTCACCTTTTAAAAGCACGCCGTTTGTGGTCATTGTAAACAAAAACTTTTTACCCTTTTCGGCTGCCTTTTTGTTGGCATATTCTACCGTTTTTTTAACAACGTCAAAATTCATAAGCGGCTCGCCGCCGAAAAAGTCTGTTTCCAAAATTTTGCGGTCTCCCGAATTTTCAATAAGAAAATCTATTGCTTTTAAAGCAACTTCTTCGCTCATAAACTCGCGCTCGCCTTTAAACGTGCCGGTGCCGGCAAAACAATATTTGCAACGCAAATTGCAATCGTGACAAATATGCAAGCAAAGCGCTTTTACGTATTTGCTTTTTGCAGGAATAATAGGCTTATCCTCTTTAAAAAGCGTTTCGTTTTTAACAAGTTCGTCTATTTCTTGATTTATTTCATCGATAACACTTTGCTCTACTCCGCCAAAATCGTAAGGCAAACCTTGCCTTTGATTTATAACTTGGCATGTGAGAGCGTCGCATTTATGCAAGCTTCCGCTTGCTACGTCATATAAGTAATAGTCGTTATCGAAAGAAAAACAATGAACCATTTTGTATTGTAAACCTCCCGCAGCGGTTTTTCCGCATGCGTATTATAGTTTGCCGTTATAAAAGCACGGCATTTATTGATTTTTACCTTTTGCAAAAAGACAAAAGTATATAAACCACACTTAAATAATCAAGTATGTATGGGCTTTAATAAAAAAGCAATGCCTAAAAAAAGGTTTTCCCGCTGTTCGGAAAAACCTGCTTTTAGCCAAAAATATCTGCTTGACTCAGCCGATTTCTTTAATCTTGCTTTCTCTTGTTTGTTTTTCGCAAGATTGATTACCTACGGTGCAACTTGTTTTACATGCAGATTGACAAGTGCTCCTGCATTCGCCGCAACCGGTTACCGTTCTTTTTTTAGCAACTGCTATTGTTTTTATTCTACTCATAATATGCCTCCAATGATAATAAGCATTTTCTTTATATGCTAATTATACATTATTTTTTAAGCTTTTTCAACTGTTATTGCCCTTCTTTTTTAAATTTGCAAAAATAATTGAAAAAATTATTGCAAAAACTACCGTAAACAGCAAATCAAGGATAGGTTTTCCGCCTACTTTGCCGCCCGAAAAAATTAAAAATACCAAAAATACGCACAAATAGGATAATACACCCGAAACAACGCCCCTTAAAAGTATTTTGTTTGAGTTTGCAAAAACAAAACAAAACGCTGCGGCAGAAAGCAAGCGCACTAAAAGCGCAAAAACACGCAAAAGCGTTTGATCTGCATTAAACAGCGCAGAAGACGCGGCAAATAAGAGTAATGCAAGCAATGCCACCGCTAAAGAGACAACTATACTTTTTAAAATTTTTATTACGTTTTTTAGTAAATCACCAGAAAAAAGCATTTTTGTTTTTCCTTATAAAAATAACTATGCTTTTTCTATAGCAATTATGCAAAACACAGTAAAAAAACAAAATCGCCTATGCTATTAAAGGCATAAACGATTTTGTTTAATTAAACATAATAAGAAGACATGCATTGAAAAATTTTAATTTTGTTGCATGTAAGCGTAAACTATAGAAACTAATCTTTTGCCATTCTGCAAAATTTTTGAAAACCCTATGGTTTTGCCGCAAAAACTGTGTTTTTACACTTCGTTGTTCGAAATACTGCAAAGTGTATATTATTTAATCTTATTCTGCTTTTTCTTCTTGTTCGTTATTTTCAATAGGTTCGTTAGCAGAAGTTGCTTGTTCTTGTTCTTGTTCTTGTTCTTGCTCGGTTTGTTGATTGTTTTCGGGCAAGTTTTCCTCTACTACGGGCGAAAGTTCGGGTATAGTACGATAAACTGCAAGTTTATCTATTTTTATATAACCGCAATGTTCGTCGTCGCCGGTTTTAATAAGAATTGTTTCGTTGTCGTTATCGATACTTACGATTGTACCGTAAATACGACCTATGGTTTCGATATTGTCGCCGGGTTTAAGCGCGTCCATTTTGTTTTTCATTTCGGTTTCTTGTTTTTTTCTTGCACGGAAATTAAAAACAAACATAACAACTAACACTGCGAGCAAAATTATCCATATGCCCCAAGTGGAGAAAAAGTCGCCGCCACCTGCGGGATCCGCTGAAGATGTTGTAGTAGCCGAGTCTGTTGCAGCCGCAAGCAATAATGATAAAAATTTCATATTAATAATACTCCTTAACCAAATTCGTAGGTAAAGCCGATTGAAAGTTAAATTCAACTATGCTATACCATATATGATATACAAAAATTTATTTTAAATCAAGTTTTTTATAACCTAAAATTAAATTTTACCGTATTTAGCGTAAAATTCTTTAACAAAATCATCCAAATAACCGCCGATAATGGCTTTTCTGAGGTTTTTCGTCAAATTAAGCAAGAAGGTTATATTATGCAAACTAAGAAGCATTCCACCTAACATTTCGTTGACGTTTACAAGATGCCTTAAATAAGCTTTTGTGTAATTTTTACAGCAATAACAATCACATTCGTTGTCGAGCGGAGTATAATCTTCTTTATACTTACCGTTGCGAACCACTACTTTTCCGTGCGAAGTCATAGCCGTTCCGTTACGCGCGATACGGGTTGCCAAAACGCAATCGAACATATCTACCCCGCGCAAAACGCCTTCTATAATGCAATCGGGACTACCCACGCCCATTAAATACCTCGGCACGTTTGTGGGGTATTTATCAAGCATGAAGTCGAGAATATCATACATAAGTTCCTTGGGCTCGCCTACCGATAAACCGCCTATTCCCATACCGTACTTCGCATAAGGAATTGTTTCTTTGAGGGAAATTTCTCTTAAATCTTTAAAAACGTTGCCTTGAACAATGGGGAAAAGCGCCTGCTTTTCGTTGGAATGATAATTATAACAACGATCTAACCAACGCAACGTTCTTTCCATAGCAAGTTTGGAATCCTTATGATTCATGCCGTAAGCCGTGCATTGGTCAAAAGCCATAATAATATCAGCGCCGAGGTTATTTTCGATTTGAATAGCGCGTTCGGGCGTGATAAAATGTTTTGAACCGTCTACATTAGAAGAAAACACAACACCTTCGTCTTTAATATCGTTAAGTTTTGCAAGCGAAAACACCTGAAACCCACCGCTATCTGTTAAAATCGGCTTATCCCAATTCATAAATTTGTGCAATCCGCCTGCATTTTTTACTATTTCGTCACCGGGACGCATATATAAATGGTATGTGTTTGATAAAATTATTTGCGACCCCGCTTCCTTTAAGTCACGCGGTAAAACACCCTTTACGGTAGCCTGAGTACCGACGGGCATATAAATGGGGGTTTCGATATCTCCGTGCGGAGTGTGCAAAATACCTGCTCTTGCACCGTATTTGGGATCTTGTTTAATTACCTCATAAGAAAATTGTGCCATGATTAAAACCGTTAAAGCCGTTTTTTGCGGCTTATTTTTTATTTATATTTGAATATTTTTGCCGACCTAATACCTTTTTTATTGCCTAAACTTGTAGTTGCGCGACATTATGTACTACGCGATAATCGCGTTATGGCGGCATTTTTGAAAAAAATCAATAAAAGAAACACACATCGCCAAAACTAAAAAATCTGTATTTTTCTTGCACGGCAAGATTATATAATTCCAAAGTTTTTTCGCGAGTTAAAAAGGCGGAAACAAGCATTATAAGCGTGCTTTCGGGCAAATGGAAATTAGTTATGAGGGCATCTACGCACTTAAACTTGTAAGAGGGATAAATAAAAATACCCGTATTGCCGCAAGAAGCTTTAAGCTTGCCGTTTTCGTCGGCGACTGTTTCGAGCGTGCGGACGGCAGTTGTTCCCACAGCTATAATTCTGCGACCTTCTTGCTTTGCCGCGTTAATTGCGGCAGCTGCTTGCTCGTCCACGTTATAATATTCCACATGCATTTCATGTTCGAGAATATTTTCAGTTTTTACCGGACGGAAAGTTCCAAGCCCCACGTTTAACTGCACGCGAACAAAAATAACGCCTTTATCTTCTAACCGTTTTATTAATTCAGGTGTAAAATGCAAGCCTGCCGTGGGTGCGGCAGCCGAACCTTCTTTTTTACAATAAACGGTTTGATATCTATCGGCATCGGTAAGTTTTTCGTGAATGTAAGGAGGCAAAGGCATTTCGCCTACTTCGGACAAAATATCTTCGAATACACCATCGAATATAAAACGAATAACTCGCTCGCCCGTGGGCGTGCGGGAAAGAACGGTTGCCGAAAGCTTATCGTTTATTTTTAACGTTACACCCTCGCGCGCTTTTTTGCCCGGTTTTACCAAAGCTTCCCAATCGGTAAGGTTAAGTCTTTTTAAAAGCAAGAGTTCTACCTTTCCGCCGTGCTCGGTATGGGCGTATATTCGTGCGGGATAAACTTTAGTGTCGTTTATAACCAACACATCGCCGCGCTTTAAATAATTTTCTATATCGTAAAAATGTTTATGTTCGACGTTATCGTCCGTTTTGCTGTATACCAGCATTTTAGAACTATCACGCGGGTAAACCGGTGTTTGAGCTATTAGTTCTTCGGGTAAGTCGTAATAAAAATCAGATGTTTTTAACATAAAAGTCCCTGTATAAGTCGATTAACACAACTTTGCCAATAAAGCCTTTTTAAAATTTATTTATCTTTTTTAATCTTCAAAAGAGCAATCGTCAAATAAAGAAAGCTGTTTTTTTGCCTTTGACGGTATTTTAATGCCTAAATGTTCGTATGCTTTAGTCATACACATTCTGCCGCGCGGAGTACGCGAAATAAAGCCAAGCCGCAACAAATAAGGCTCGTAAATATCTTCGATGGTATTTTTATCTTCGTTAATAGCTGCGGCAAGAGTTTCAAGACCTACCGGTCCGCCGCCGAATTTATCTATTAAGGTAGTTAACAGCCTTATGTCTATATTATCCAAACCTAAGGCGTCTATTTCCATTTTTTCAAGTGCGATTTTTGTATCGGCATAAGTGATAGTATCGTGACTGAGTACCGCCGAAAAATCGCGCACGCGCTTTAACAGTCTGTTTGCAATACGCGGCGTGCCCCTACTGCGAGAAGCAAGCTCGTTGGCACCGCCTTTTTCGATTGAAACGCCTAAAACATCTGCCGAACGGGTTATAATTTCGGAAAGTTCTTCTACAGAATACATTTCCAACCGACATAATACGCCGAAACGATCTCTTAACGGAGCAGAAAGCATACCTGCACGCGTAGTTGCGCCTATCAAAGTGAATTTTTTAAGCGGAATTTGAACTGTTCGCGCGGAGGGTCCCTTACCTATTATTATATCCAATGAAAAATCTTCCATTGCGGGGTACAGGATTTCTTCTACGTTATGATTTAAACGGTGAATTTCGTCTATAAACAAAACATCGCCTTCGTTTAAATTAGTTAAAATAGCGGCGAGATCGCCCGCTTTTTCTATAGACGGACCACTTGTTACCCTAATGGATACACCCATTTCATTTGCAATTATATGCGCAAGCGTGGTTTTACCTAAGCCGGGAGGTCCGTAAAGCAAGACGTGATCTAAACTTTCGCCGCGCATTTTTGCCGCTTGCATATATATTGCAAGATTGCTTTTAACTTTTTCTTGTCCGATGTAACCTTCCATAGATTTCGGACGCAAAACATTTTCTATTTCGTCGAATTCCGTTCGGGTAGAAACTATTAAACTATCCTCGTTATTCTCGTAAAAGTCGTCTTCAAACATTAAAAACCCCTTTGTTATAACATAAATATGTGGCTATAAGTTGATTATCGGCACATACGGCATTATGCCGCGTGTTAAACAATTTAATAAACAGTAATTAACCGAGCGAACGCAAAGCTACGGCAATAATTTCTTCTATTGTGCTTACGCCCGTTGCTAAAGCTTCGGTTACAGCCTTTGTTGCGGTTGCTTTATTATACCCTAAACTGAGCAATGCCGTAACTGCATTATCGCCATCTTGACCGATGGGAATACTGTAATTTTCGCCCAAAGGCGCACTGCCTACACTATCGGTACTTACCTTTTCACGCAGTTCTACAATTATGCGTTCTGCTGTTTTTTTGCCCATTCCTTTAATTTTTGAAAGAGCTTTTATATCAGACGTAGCAATAGCCAAAGCTAAATCTTTTAAACTCATACCGCCGAGAATAGTTATGCCCATTTTTGGTCCTACTCCCGAAACGGTTATTAGTTTGTTAAACATTCTTTTTTCTTCGGGACTATCAAAGCCGAAAAGAGCCGCTCCGTCATCGCGAAGTTGCAAATAGGTATATATGCCACCCTCTCTTTTTTCCATAAGACGGCAAAAAGCTTGCGATGAACATACTATTTCGTACCCGATACCGTTATTTTCGAGCAAAACGACGTTTTCGTCGTTACTCATAACCTTTCCGTAAATGTATCCGATCATAAAGCACTCCCATTGTTACCTGACGCCAAAACCGCCCGATAATCTATTAGTAAAAATATGCGTAAGCGCAACGGCAACGGCATCGGCGGCATCGTCGGGCTTGGGAATACTTTTTAATTTAAGCAATGTTTTTACCATTTCTTGAATTTGCCGCTTATCTGCGCGGCCGTACCCTGTTAACGCTTGTTTTATTTGTAAAGGTGTGTATTCGTAAAGTCTACCGCATTTTTTTATGCAAGTGAGCAAAATTACCCCCCTTGCTTGCGCTACGTTTATTGCGGTTTTGCGGTTGTCGTTAAAAAACAACTCTTCTAATGCGATTTCTTGCGGTTGATATTTATCTATAAGTTTTTCTAAAGATTGTTCTATCATGGCAAGCCTTGTAGGCAACGTTTCTTCTTTAGGGGTTAAAATAACACCGTAGTCTATAGGAATTGCCTGACCGCGACCGTCTTTTTCA
>CAZPFZ010000044.1:0-9209 GCA_964585955.1 uncultured Acidiphilium sp. | reverse complement strand
ATAATTTATAAAATGTAAAAAATTAACTTTAAAAGAGGTGAAATAAATGCAACAATTTGCGACTTTAAGCAATTGCCTCGGAGCTTCCGATTGGTTGATAAAACTCGGCTATATCGGCATTATAATTTTGGCAATAGCTTTAGTAATCGTAATAGCATGGCAGTTTTTAAAAAAGACTATGGTCGGAAAATTATTGCAAAGCGTAAGAGAGTATAAAAAGGCGTCTATTTTAACGCCTATTTTTATGGTAGGCGAAGTAATTTTCGAATTAGTTGTTCCCATGCTTATGTCTACAATGATTCTCGATTATCTTACCGTTCTCAGTCAATCTGCTGATATACGACCGGATACTTGGAGCCTTGTTTTCTTGGATAAAACTTGGATAACCTTATCTACGAGTGCGCCTGATATGGGATATCTTGTAGTATGCGGTCTGATACTTGTATTGTGTGGGTGTATGTCGTTTGCATTCGGTACTTTATCTGGTATTTTCAGCGCAAGGGCTTCGGCGGGTTTTGGCGGAAATTTAAGAAAAGATTTATATTACAGTGTTCAGAACTTTTCTTTCTCTAATATTGATAAATTCTCCACTTCAAGCTTAGTTACAAGACTTACAACTGATGTAACAAACGTTCAACATGCATTTATGATGGTCATACGTATGGGCGTTCGCGCTCCGCTTATGATGATTGTATCATTTTTCTTTTCCATAAGCGCATTTGCAACATTAGGGCAAGAACAGGTCAATTCTATAACATGGGTGTACGTTATCGTTGTTGTTTTATTGGTCGCCGGTTTAGGCACGATTATGTATGTTGCTTTGCCAATGTTCAATCGTTTATTTAAAAAATATGATAACTTAAACGAATCTGTTCAAGAAAACGTAAAAGGTATGCGCGTTGTAAAAGCATACGTAAGAGAAGATTACGAAAAGCAAAAATTCGGCAAAGCTTCAGACGAATTGCGTAAAGATTTTACTAAAGCTGAAAGAATCCTCGCTTTTAATAATCCTATTATGATGCTTGCTATGTATACCGTGCAAATTTCGGTATTTATTATATGCGGAAAATTTGGTATTTGGGGCAATAATCCCACGGTTGTAAGCAAACTTCAAATGCTTGTTTCATATTCGATGTCGGCGCTTATGAGCTTTATGGGGCTTTCTATGATTTTCGTTATGATTACTATGTCCATAGCGTCTGCAAAACGTATTTGCGAAGTTCTTAACGAAAAAAGTGATATTATTAATCCCGAAAATCCCGTATTAGAGGTAAAAGACGGTTCAATCGATTTTGAAAATGTTTCCTTTAAATACAATAAAGATGCCGAAAAAAATGCATTGTCCAATATCAATTTGCATATAAAATCGGGCGAAACGGTAGGTATAATAGGCAGTACGGGTTCATCAAAAACTTCGCTTATTAATTTAATTTCAAGACTGTACGATGCAACCGAAGGATGCGTTAAGGTTGGCGGTGTTGATGTAAGACAGTATGATCTTGATACCTTGCGCAATAAAGTATCCGTAGTTTTGCAAAAAAACTTATTGTTTTCAGGTACTATTGCCGAAAACTTAAGGTGGGGTGACGAAAACGCAACCGACGAAGAAGTGGTTAGCGCTTGTAAAATAGCCCAAGCCGATGAATTTATTCAGAGTTTTCCCGATAAATATCTTACTCATATAGAACAAGGCGGAACAAACGTATCGGGTGGACAAAAACAAAGGTTATGTATAGCTCGTGCATTGCTGAAAAAACCAAAAATAATTATTTTTGACGATTCAACGTCTGCAGTCGATACAAAAACAGATGCTCTTATTAGAAGCGGACTTGCAAACGATATTCCCGATACTACAAAAATAATTATAGCTCAGCGTATAGCTTCCGTTCAAGATGCCGATAAAATTATCGTTATGGATAATGGTGAAATTAACGGAATGGGTACGCACGAACAATTACTTGCCGATAACGCAATTTACCGCGAAGTTTACACTACGCAAAACAGAGCTGACGAGGGAGGTGACAATTAATGCCCAGACCCGGATTTAAAGGACCACGCGCAAAGGTTAAAAAGACCACGTTGCCGCGCTTATTAAAGCAATTATTTAAAAATTACAAATGGCAATTGATTGTGGTGGGAATATGCTTATTGATTTCCTCGATTGCAGGTTCTGCCGCGGGAATCTTCCTTAAAAACATAACGGCATCTATAACCAACGGCGATAAAAATGCGTTTATAGGCATAATAATCATTATGATATGTGTATTTATAGTTGCTCTTATAGCGGGTTTAGTTCGTTCGCTTATAATGGCATCTGTAACGCAAAGCTTTCTGCGCGATACGCGTAATGCAATGTTTAATAAAATGCAGAATTTGCCCATTCGTTATTTTGATACGCACACGCACGGAGACATAATGAGCGTGTATACTAACGACGTTGACGCCATACGTCAGCTTGTTTCCGAAAGTTTGCTCTCTGTTGTGCAAACTTCGGTTACCATCGTAATTTTGGCTTGTACAATGCTTTTTTATAGTATTTGGCTTTCGCTTGTTGTCGGCGTATTCGTTATTTTTATGATGATAATAGTCAAAAAAGTTGGCGGTAATTCGGCTAAGTACTTTGTAAAACAACAAAAATCAATAGGTAAGTGTGAAGGCTATATAGAAGAGTCTATGCATGGGCAAAAGGTTATAAAAGTCTTTACACACGAGAAAAAAGCCGAAGAAGAATTCGATAAAATTAATGGTGAACTTATAAACGATTCAACAAATGCAAACACTTTTGCAAATATCTTAGGGCCTATGATGAATAACTTGGGACATTTGCTGTATGTTGTACTCGCTCTTGTCGGAACATTACTTGTCGTATCGTCAGTTCCCGCTTGGGTAAAGCAGCTTTCCATTTCGGGTACCGTGCTCGATTTATCTATAATCGTTGCATTCTTGCCCATGAGCAGAAATTTCACTCAAAGTATATCAAACGTAACCCAACAAATTAATTCTATTTTTATGGGGCTTGCCGGTGCTGAAAGAATATTCGACATAATAGACGAGCAACCTGAAGCAGACGACGGTTATGTTACTCTCGTAAATGCTGAATATGATCAAAGCGGCAACCTTACAGAAAGTTTAAAACGTACCGACCTTTGGGCGTGGAAACATCCGCATAAAGCCGACGGCACAGTCACATATACTGAGTTAAAAGGCGATATAGTTATGGATGACGTTGATTTCGGATATGTTCCCGAAAAAATCGTCTTGCATGGCGTAACACTTTATGCAAAACCCGGTCAAAAAGTTGCATTTGTCGGTGCAACTGGTGCAGGTAAAACAACTATAACCAATTTGATTAATAGGTTTTATGATATAGCCGACGGAAAAATACGTTATGACGGCATTAACATAAATAAAATTAAAAAAGCCGATTTACGCCGTTCTTTGGGTATAGTTTTGCAAGATACAAACTTGTTTACGGGCACGGTAATGGATAATATACGTTACGGCAGATTAGATGCAACCGACGAACAATGCATAGATGCTGCAAAACTTGCAAATGCACACGATTTTATTACAAGATTACCCGAAGGTTATAATACAATGCTTACCGCCGACGGCGCAAATTTATCGCAAGGTCAGCGCCAATTGCTTTCAATAGCTCGTGCTGCGGTGGCGGATGCCCCTGTTATGATTATGGATGAAGCTACTTCTTCTATCGATACAAGAACCGAACTTTTGGTTCAACGCGGTACCGATAGGTTAATGCAGGGCAGGACGGTTTTCATTATAGCTCACAGACTTTCAACCGTTCAAAACTCCGATGTAATAATGGTTTTGGATCACGGCGTAATAATTGAAAGAGGTTCTCATAAAGATCTTATTGCTCAAAAGGGCAAGTATTATCAATTATATACGGGAGCCTTCGAGCTTGAATAATTAATAAAAGATTCAGTTCTTATTGCTGAATTTTATGGCAAATTTTTAATTAAATAAAAACAAAACCACTACATTTTGTTAAATATGACATGTAGTGGTTTTTTTATGCAATACAATTTTTTTGTTCGCCTAATATTTTGTTAGGCGAACATCCTACTGTAATTATACTCAACAATAATTTACGTGTCAATTTTTTAAAACAATAAATTGCAAATTTTTTTTCGTTTTTTTACGTTTGAGCCATTTTTTTACAAAAAAGGCGTATATTTAATATTTTTGCGTTCGCCTAACAAAATATTAGGTGAACGCGATTTTTTGCAAAAAAAACTCATAAAGCAAACAATATAGCGGAGAAGAATATGAGTGGAAATAAAAAAAACAATAAAGACAAAACAAGAAGTGTCTTTGTAATAATCATATGCGTTTTAGCGCTAATTGCAACGGCGGTAATAGTTTTAATATTGCGTAACGGATGCGGTATAAAAGATAAAACGGTAATAAAAGTTAACGGCGAAACGAGTAAAACGTTAAAAGCCGAGTTAAGCGGATTTTATCCCGGTAACACTCAAGAATGTACAATCATGCTTAGCGGAACCTATGCCGAAAACTATTACATAACGCTAAACTTTCGTGACGATAAAGAGAGCAATCTCGAAAATTATTTAACGGTCGTAATAAAAACTGCTGAAAGAACAGTAGAAAAGAGTTTAAAAGACTTGCTTAGCGGTGAAGAACTCATTCTTGGCAAAAATGCAAGCGAAATAAACATTATATACTCCATGCCCGAAAATATCGGAAACGAAGCCCAAGGAACGGGAGCTGTGTTCTACATAGACTTAACGGCAAAAATTACAAACGACCATGAATAAAAGGGAAAGTGTAAAAAGTGCAACGCTAAAAAAAATAATGCAGGTAGTAGGCGATGTTTTGCTTGTTTTGGTAATAGCCATAGCGTTATTTGTGCTAATAATAAGCATAACGTCGAAAAAGGATAGCGACGGCACAGCCACGGTATTCGGGTATCAACTGCGATTTGTGCAATCGGATTCAATGGCGAAGTGTGAGCAAACAGACGTAAGCGCATACGAAATAAAAAGCATACCGGTAAAATCGTGCGTGTTTATAGAGGTGGTACCCGAAAACGAGCAAGAAAAAGCCGAGTGGTATAAAAATTTAAAGGTAGGAGACGTACTCACCTTTAAATACTTGTATAACAAGCAAGAAACAATCACGCACCGCATAATAACCATAACCGAAAATAAAATAGGCGGATATTTTATCGCGTTAGAGGGTGATAATAAAAATTCCGATAGCAAATTGCTAACGCAAATTGTAAACACATCTTTAACAGATAGTCCTAACTATGTAATAGGCAAAGTAAAGGGTCAAAGTTATTTATTGGGTTTAATAGTTTATGCGTTTAAATCGCCGGTGGGTATAGTGTGTTTAATTATTATACCGTGCCTAATAATTATCGCGTTTGAAGTATTGCGTTTAGTCAAAGTATTTTCAAACGGCCAAAAAGAAAGATTGCAAATAAAGCAACAAGAGCAAGCCGACGAAATAGAGCAATTAAAACGCCAGCTCGCATTATTGCAAAATCAAGGAAAAGTGCCGTCAGAAGGAGCATCCGAAAACGGAAACGACATAGCACCTTTGGCGGAAAACTCCACAAATGCCGAACAAAAGGCCGAATAATTTTTAATAAAGAACTTGTAAAATGCGGTGTGTAGTACGCGCGCGCATGAGTTTCTTTTATAGAAATTTGCAATCGCGCACGAAAAAAGTGCGCAAAAGCAAGAAAAAGGCAAACCCTGCCCAAAATCAAACCGTATCTAACGTTTTTACAGTAAAAACGAAACAGATAAATTTAAACAAGGAGGAAGAGGCAAACATGGAAAAGAGCAAAGTCAAAACGCTGTTAATAGCATGCGTAACGATAATGTTGTGTGCTGCGATGATCATAGGCGGAACGTACGCATTATGGAGCGATAACGTCACCGTAAACAACCATTTAACAGCAGGAACGCTAAAAGTCAAGCTCGAAAGAGTAAGTCTAACCAAAACATATTTGGATAGTCAAACGGGATATTTAACGACAAGCGAACCTGACACTACGGTTGTAGATTTTAGCGGATCCACCACCGAGAACGTGTTCGGACTAAGCAATTACGCCACAGAAGACGTAGAAAAAATAGTACCGGGCGCCGAGTACGAGGCAAGGCTTAAAATAACCAACAATGGCGACGTTGCGTTTACATACGAGATAATAATTGTATTAAAAACGGCAAGTAACGAACTTGCAGAACAATTAAAAGTATACGTAGACGGCGAAGATAAGGGCTATTTATCCGAGTTTATAAACGACGGACAAGCAGTAGTAGAACAGCAAGGAATGGCAAAAACGGACTTAGCAAAAGAATTTACCGTAAAGCTTGCATTTGAAGACTTATCAGCAAATAACGACGCAAAAGAGCAAAGCGCAGAATTCGATTTGTTGGTAAAAGCCGTACAAGCCACCCAAGCAGCACCGCAAGGTCAAGAATAAACAAACAAAGGATTAAGCCCAATTAAAAACAAAAATAAAAAGGAGATAACAAATATGATTAAGACAACTAAGCGCAACGTTGTCGTATCTGCAATATTGGCAATCACGTTATGTGTAAGTTTAATAGCAGGCGGAACGTTCGCATTGTTTACCTCAGAAAGCAAGGTAAACGTAGCTGTAACATCAGGTAAGGTAGACGTAGTAGCAAACATGCAAGATTTAACGTTATATTCCCCCACGAGCATAGATCTTGGCGGAAATATAACCGACGCAACCAATGCGGCAACAGCAACAACGTTTGCAAACGGCGGCACTGCAGAATTTGACGGAAACAGCCTAACGCTTACCAACGTAGTTCCCGGAGATAAAGCAACATTCAAAATTGTTGTAAAAAACAATAGTAATGTAACAATAAAATATCGCAGCATACTTTCATGCGAAACAAACAACGGTTTATTCGAAGGCATAAAAGTAATATTTGACGGTACAGAATATAACGGCCAAACAAGAGTATCGGAATACCAAATATTGGCAGCGGGCTCACCCGATATGACCATTCCCGTAAGTATTGAACTTCCTGCAAATGCAGGCAACGAATATCAAGATAAAACGTTGAAGTTCACATACAAGGTAGAAGCAGTTCAAAGCAATGCCGAAACACAAGATCCTCATGCCGGAGTATATTACATTTATACACCTACCGACTTAGTAAATCTTAGATATTTTGCGGCAGGCGTAAACAATGTCGAACTCAAAAACGACATAGATATGAGCGGTGTAGAATACAGCGCTTGGGATTTAAATATTCCGGCAAGCGCAACATTCACCTTTGACGGTAAAGGATATTCCATCAAAAACCTTACAACAACCGGTTACACAGGCGATCCCGAAAATTCCGCACACTTTATACGTGCCGGTTTGATTGCAAACGTTGCTTCTGCCGCTACTAGCAGTGAAGCTAATCTAGGTACAATCATTTTCCAAAACCTTACAATGGATAACGCAACCGTATCTAACACTGCAGATTCAGATAACGTATGTGCAGCAGCTCTTATCGGTTGTGCAAACTTTGTAAACGTTCAAGTTAACGATTGTAGCGTTATCAACAGCCACATTACGTCTGGCAAATATGCCGCAGGTTTTGTTGGTTATTCACAAGAAGGCGATTTCTATGAAAACGTTTCCATCAGTGTTACAAACGCAACAATCGAGGATAACGAGATCGTTGGTAACGGTCACGCGGCAGGTCTTGTTGGTCTTGCAAACAAAACAGTTAGTGTCGATGCTGCTACAATCAAAGGTAATATAATCAGCACAAAATTCGGTCACTCTGCAGCGGCTATTCTTGGAACAGGTAGCGTTCAAGCAACAAACATCGTTGCAAGCGACAACACGTATGCCGGTGGTTTAAAAGACTGCGACGGCGATACCGAGGACGACACCTTTGGTATTTACCATAAGCAATGCGGTGACTACACTGTTGACGGCACAGGCGAAAACAACACAATCGTAAATGCTTACATTATTTTAAGCCTTAACGATCTTAAAGATTTCCGTGATACCGTAAATGCCGGTAATAGTTTTCTTCAGTACACTGTTGGCTTGACAGGCACTACTGTTCCTCATAATGTTTTGCTTTTCGCAGACATAGACCTCAAGAATGAGGAATGGACGCCTATTGGTACTTTTGCTAATCCGTTTATGGGTGACTTTGATGGTCAAGGGCATACTATTAGCAATCTCAAAATCACTTCAGGTACTAATGTAGGTTTGTTTGGTCAAATTACAATAAAAGGCGGCGTAAACTATTTACCCGGTATTTTCAACCTTACCTTAAAGAATGTTACCATTAAAGCCGACGGAAGCGGTGCGTTTGTAGGTAACTCATATGTTACAACTCAAAATGCAGGAAACGGTGGTACATTGATGTTGTCGAATTTAAAACTCACCGGCAATGTAAAGATTGAAGGTAAAGATGTTGGTGGTATTATGGGTACTGAATGGACCGACTTCCAAGTAGGTGGAATAAACATAACCGTTGATGTAAATGCAGGCAGTTATGTAAAAGGTACGGGGGTTATAGGTGGCGTATTTGCATCCACTCCTCATGGTCACGTTAATAACATTAAGTCTAATATTGATGTTATTGCAAGTGGCGCCGAAGTAGCAGCCGGCGGTATCGTTGGTTCTGCAGGATGGGAACTCGGTTATAGTGATGACACTGCTACCGGCTACATTATTTGTTCAGGCAATGTTATTGCTACCGACGTTCAAGAAACAGCAAACGGAAAATATAAGATCGGTAAGATTGTTGGTCAAGAAGCAAACAATCCTTATTGGAATGGTTATAATAATCCACAGTCCGGTAGCTTCTTTAAAAACTTCACAGCAAACAACACAATCTCAATCACTCTTACAAATGGCACAGTTTTAACATCTAACGGTATGACCGCAGAAGATAGACACGGTGCCGAAAATGCTGTTGATTACGCTCAAAGCTTGGTTGGCCTTGCATTATGGGATTGGAAAATATAAGCAATTGAATTATTTAATCATAAATAATTAAGTTTAAAAAATACGGAGATTCGTTTTTTAACGCTTCTCCGTATTTTTTTACTAAATTTTGGTAGCTGTATGTTAACATTTTAAAAGTTATTACCTGTAAATGTAATAATAAGTAATTTAATTTTCATATTTATATATATGGGAGTTTTGTGCGGTGTCATCT
>CAZPFZ010000043.1:0-9300 GCA_964585955.1 uncultured Acidiphilium sp. | reverse complement strand
TATCGGATATAAGCGAAGGCAAAAAAACAATACTCACCGCTTATTTTGATAAATTAGCTACAAACGAGCAAAAAAAACAATTTTACTCTTTTTACGGCAAGGCCGACGTTACCGAGCAGCAAGCAGATTTATTGCGACACATGCTTGAACTATGCGGGGCTAAAGAACAAGCCGAACAAAAGATGAACAAACTTTTTATCCTATCGAAAAACATATTTGACGGCATTATTGCAAACAGCAAAGAAAAGCAAGAGCTTTGGGATTTTTGCCAATATTTAAACAATAGAATAAAATAGCAAGTAAAAAGCAAGTAGAAAAAACGTTCTACTTGCTTTTTTATGCCGTTAATCAACCTATAGCACGACTTTTAACTCAAATAGTAACACAAATTAGCGCATTCTTTTTTTCGTTTACAAGCTTTGCAACCGTTTTGCGAAGTTTTTCTTTAAAGGCGACTTTCATCCCACCCGCTTTATCGTAAATTTCATCACTGACAAAACTATATAGCGGCCGGCCGAATAAATCGACCTTCATAATACCGCGCGGATCTTCATCGTACCTACGTTTTAAACCGTTAACATATTCGGCGCATTGACTTTCTTTGCCGACAACAGAATTAACTTCAGCGCCGATTTCCACTTTTACAATATGCAATGATGGTGCCAAAGCCTTAATTTTTACTCCGTAAGAATTGCCGTTTTTAACCATTTCAGGTTCAGAAAGCGTTATTTCTTCCTCTCCGGGTGCAACTATACCGTAACCCGTTTGCTCGGCTTCTTCTAAAGCGCCGCGTATTCGCTCGTAATTGCCTTTTGCCTTTGAAAGTGCGGTAACGTATTTTATAAGCGCAAGCTCATCGGATAGGTCCTCGCCCGCCGCCGCGGAAAGTTCTTCGTAAAAAAGCTGTTCGTTTGGCAAAATACTTACTTTTACGCTGCCCTCGCCTAAATCTAATTGCGTGGAAACACCGGCAACAAATTCGCATTTTTCAAGTTTTTCTTCAATTTTTTGGTAGTCACCCATTTTTTTACAAAGCGAAACATTACCCCTTAAAATATTTAAAAGTGCGGCTATAACACGATTATCTTCACTTAGCGTACGCATCCAAGGCGGCATTTCTACGCAAGCAGTACGTACGGGAAATTCTAAAAGCACCTCAGAAAGAACATCATCAATATCTTGCAATGTCATTTTTTCGGCGTTCTTAACCGTTACGCTTGCCGAATATTTTTCCCTTAATTGCCGAGCAAGCTCCTTGCTTTTTTCACTTTCGGGATTCTCTACGTTTAAAAATATAATAAACGGCTTGCCCATTTGTTTTAATTCTTTAACAACTCGTTCTTCGGCGCTTTCATAAGATTCTCGCGGTATATCGCTAAATTCCCCGTCGGTTGTAACAACAATACCGATGGTAGAATGTTCCTTAATTACCTTTTGCGTGCCATATTCGGCAGCTTTTTCAAACGGCATGAGTTGTTCGCTCCAAGGTGTTTTAACCATACGGTCGTTGCCTTCTTCTTTTAGTCCGAAAGCACCATCCACAGCATAACCAACACAATCTATAAGCCTTACGCGTGCGCGCCCGCCGCCCGAAATTTTAACACCGACAGCCTCGCTCGGTACAAATTTAGGCTCGGTTGTCATAATAGTTTTACCCGTGCCCGACTGCGGCATTTCGTCAATGGCTATAGTCTTTTTGTTTTTCCCTACAATATTGGGAATAACCGCAAGTTGCATAAAACGGGAAACGAAAGTGGATTTTCCCGTTCTTACCGGACCAACCACTCCTATATAAACATCGCCGCCCGTACGTTTTTCGATATCTTTATAAATATCGTACTTTTCCATATTATCCTCCGAACTCTTTCGTGTTTTTATTATATGTTAGCGGCTACGTTTTTATGATGAAAAATTTTTACTCCCACTTTTAGACGGTTTTGGTAAAACGGTGCAAACTTGTATTCAAATACCACGAGCAACAACCTGCCTAAAACGGCAAAAAAAACGACTGATTAAACAAAAAGTCAATCAACCGTTTTTTTAATTTTATTTTTATTTTGATAAGTTAAACCATAACGCGAAAGGTAACAGCCGCACTACAAAACGTTTATAGACATAAATTCCGACATATCGGTAACGCCATCGAGCACGAGTTTTTTACACGATTCAGAAAGCTCAACCATGCCGTGGCTTACGGCGAGTTTGCGAATATCGTCAGATTTCATATCTGATGTAATGTGTTCGCGCATGTAGCTATCGAGGTAAAGTACTTCATGCACGGCTATTCTGCCCTTATATCCGGTATGGTTGCAAAATTGGCATCCCTCGCTACGATAAATTGCGGCGGGTTCGTCTATTCCGAGCAATTCGCGTTCTTCGTTTGTGGTTTTTGATCTTTTTTTACAAACGGGGCAAAGCCTTTTAACAAGTCGTTGAGCAATAACTCCGACTAATGCGTCTTTTGCCAAATAATTGCTTACACCCATATCTATAAGACGAGTAAAAGCGCCGGGCGCATCGTTGGTATGCAAGGTTGAAAAAACCAAGTGACCGGTAATAGATGCTCTTATTGCTATATCTGCCGTTTCTTCGTCGCGAATTTCGCCGATCATTATTACGTCAGGGTCCTGACGGAGAATGCTTCGCAAAGCAGTTGCAAAAGTAAGGTTAGCTTTTGTGTTAACGTGAACTTGGTTAACCCCGGGCAACGTGTATTCTACAGGATCCTCTACAGTAACAATGTTAACGTCGGGGGTGTTTTTTTCTTTTAAAAAGGAATATAGCGTTGTGGATTTACCGCAACCGGTAGGACCGGTAAGCAAAACTATTCCGTGAGGATGCGCAAGAATTTTATCCACGACCTCGTTTTCCTCAGGAGTAAAACCCAATTCGGCACGAGTAAATTTAAACGAACTTTTATCTAGAATACGGATAACGAACTTTTCGCCGTGAACCGTGGGCAAGGTTGACACACGGAAATCATACTCCGTCCCGTTTATGGTAAGATTTATACGTCCGTCCTGCGGAACACGCCTTTCAGCTATGTTCATACCCGAAAGAATTTTCAATCTTGCGCCGATTGCCGCATACGATTCTATGGGGAAATCCGCCCTTTCTTGCAAATCGCCGTCTATACGATAGCGTACTTTAACTATTTTTTCAAACGGCTCTATATGAATATCGCTCGCGCGGAAAGGAATTGCTTCTTTTATAATGGAGTCTACCAGTCTTACAGCAGGCGCATTAATAACGTCCTCTATGCTTTCCACCATAACGCCGTTTGATTCTTTAGCGCTACGCAAAAGTTGTTTGTCGCTTTCGGTTTGCAATGTTTGCAAAGCGTTTGCCGTAGATCTTACCGCAACGATAGAATCAATTAAAATATCTATTTGCGTGGGCGGAACAAGTATGAATTCTATTTGCCCCGTATAAAAGGTTGATGCCATAGAACGCGCGTTAAAATCCAACGGTCTGCCTATAGCCATAAGCATAACGCCGTCATTATTTTTAAAAAGCGGCACCATTTTTATCTTTTTTAAAAATGCAAGATTGTACTGCTCGGCTATGTCGTCCTCAACGTCAAACATATCCATTTGAGCATAAGCCATATTGTAAAAATCGCCAAGCGCTGGTAACGACTCTGCTTCGGTACAGTAATTTTTAACAAGCATGTATTTTTCAATGCTCATTCCTATACGCGCACAGTCTTCAAGCGTTTTATCGTGCAATCTTTTTTTGATAAGCTTTTTGTAAATGTAATAATTTAGTATTTCGTTATTAATATTCATCTTAACACTTCTCCGATAACAGAACATACCGCCGACAGTAACTTGTCGGTAGCCGCGCCTTGATTAACATAATCGGTATTCATAATAGCAAGCATCGGCGAATATATGGCAATAAACAATCCGCCTATTACGATTGCGAGCGTACCAAGCATTATTGGTTGAATTGTGCTTGTTGCTTTTATTAACGACTGTTCTACTTGCTGATCGAAAAATGATGACGACCTAACAAGAACTTTATCTACTTCACCCGTTTTTTCGCCTGTGGATATCATTTGCAACAGCATTTGCGGAAAAATATTGTAACTTTTCATTGCAAAAGTGAGCGAAGCACCGCGACGGACGTCTTCTATTACCTGTTTAAAAACCCTTTGAGCATACAAGTTGCCAAGCAAGTTTTGAACTATATCGAGCGCATCTACCAAATTCATACCGCTTGAAAGCAATAAGCCCGTGGCTTTGGTAAATTTACTTGCAACCATATTTATTTGAATGCTTCTTGTAAAAACTAAATGATATTTGATATAATCCCAGCAATATTTACCTTTTTGCGTTCTAAAAAATACAAAAAAAGCGGCACCGACCAAAACGATTATATAAACAAGATTCAAACCGTTGGCAAAAACCCAATCGCTCATATCGAAAACAACCTTAGTTATGCCTTCGGGCGTTACATCCATTTGACCGAGCGTTTCTTGAAATTTGGGAATAATAAAAAGCAAGAAAAGCAATACGACTGCAACAAGCAAAACGCCCATCATTATGGGATAAGCCAAAGCACTTGAAATTTTACGTTTAAGCGCAATTTCGTTATCGTAATAATCGGCAAGGCTGTTAAGCACTTGTTCCAAATTACCCGATACTTCGCCTACGTAAATCATACTCCTAAAAAACTCAGGAAACACCTTTTTGTGTTTTTCCATCGCCTTAGAAAGCAGTACGCCTATTTTTACGTCGTCGTAAACCATATACAAAATTTTACGCATAAATGCGGTAAAGTTTTGATCTTTTAATTGAGCTAAACTATCGAGAATGGAAATACCAGAATTTAACATAATCGAAAACTGACGACAAAAGTTTGTTAATTCGGCAATTTCGATTTTGCCCGTAACCGAGAAAAACTGGTTGGGCGATGCATCGGAAACGGGCTTGCACGAAACGAGATACAAATTTTGTTGGGCAAGTTGTTGCCTTAAATGATTCTCGTTTTCGGCATAAAACGTTCCGCTGAATTTTTTCTTCTCAATGTTTAACGCCGTATATTTGTATTTCTGCACTGATTTTTCTCCCGCAATTTTCTATATCGCGTTATGTTTTGCACCGTTAATCGACTTATAGCCCGACTTTTTAGCGCATAACAGATTTTTTATAGTTATTATTTGTCTTTTAAAGTAAAGCATTTTTAGCAAAGTTATAGCGATTGCCGCAACGCCTAAAAATATAAAATGCACAAATTTACTTAATGATTTTTCAAAAAAGTGTTAAAGTGTTATATAAATAATCCTAAATATAAGTTAACAAGCGTTTCACCCGCAAACGCCGCAATAATCATAGCAACAGATAAAAAAGGCGCAAAAGGATATTCTTTATTTTTATCGCTGTCTTTTTTATTTTTTATGCTTAAAAATATTGCCGCGGTAAGTGACGCAATAAGTGTTGATAAGGCAATGCTTTTTATACCCAAAGCCAATCCGCAAACGGTCATAAGCTTTACGTCGCCAAGCCCTAAGCCCTCTTTTTTAAAAATAAATTTCCAAATAAGGTAAAAGCCGCCAAAGAACACAAGGGCAAACCCACCCCCCATCAAACGCGACTGCCACAGCACGTATGTTTTATCAAAAAAGCAGGCTATAACACCGATAACGGCTATAAATATATTAAAACTATCGGGAATAAACCCGTGTGAATAATCTATAAAAGCAACGGCAATTAAAGCAGTAGTTAAAAACATTGCCATAACCGAATACACATACCCGTATGTAGGCGCAAGCAAGGCAAAGCCAAGCCATATTAAAGCGTTAAGACCCTCCACAATAACATAGCGCGGAGAAATAGGAGCCTTGCAATTACGACATTTGCCGCCTAAAACCATGTAGGAAATTATAGGAATATTGTCATAAAAAGCTATTTTTTTATTGCAAACAGTGCAATGAGATGCGCCTTTTGCTATATTTTCGCCTATCGGCATGCGATATATAAGCACGTTTGAAAAACTGCCAAAGCACGCGCCGAAAATAAACGCCATTACGCAAAAACATATATGCAAAAACTGTTCTTCGGGCATTATTAATCCTCCGTAGATAAGGCATTAGCGTGAATAAATACTACAATCAAGATTTGCAGTAACGAGCAAAAAGTTTTTTAATGCTTATCTAATACCTAAGAATTTGTTTTTGTTAAATCGCCATAGCCGTAGGCGGAAACTTTTCCGTCAGACAAATCGATTATAACCGAAAAATAAACCTTTTGATCCTTAGTTATTTTATATATCGTATTATTTGGCGTTTGTGATTGGCTTATTGTATAGCCGTATTGTTCGGCAAGAGCGGATGCTTTTGCATAATCTTTATCGTCGATATATGATGCAATATAATCCAATTGCGACCTTTGCTGTATTTCTGTTAAAAACAACCTGTTTTGTTGAGTTGTTGACGAAAGCAACCCCATTGAAAGGGTTATAAACACCAACACAAAGGACATAATAGAAACCGAATAAACCAAAATATATCCTTTTTGTTTACCTTTTTTCATGCTTATGCCTCCGTACCGTAGGTTATTGAATAGACTGTTTTGTCAGCCGAAACAACCTTAACCGAAAAATATTTTACCGAATAATCGACCGTTACGGTAACATTGTATTTCGCATTAGAGTCGGCAATTTTTTCAAATTGCGCGTTGTAATATACATTAAAAGTACCCTTGCTATCCGTTTGCTCGCTTTCGCTTTGAGTTATCGGCGTTAAATCTAAATATTTTGTTAAAGCAGCTATAAACGTATCGGTGTTTTGAGTAATTTTAAAGCATTCATAGTAATCTGACGACTTTAACGCAAAAGCCCTAACTTGCGTTTCGCGCTGGCGGGTAAGAGCAACGGTTAAAACCGTTGTGGTTGCTATGGCAAACATAATGCCTATAAGCGTCATAGCGATAACCGTTTCTAAAAGCGAAAACCCCTTTTTTGCTTGATGCGTGCGTACTGCGTTATTTTTGTTTTTGAGCGCATTTTTTTTAAATCTAATATTCATTAAACGCGCCTCCCCGCCAAAATAAAGCTGATTTTTTCGGAGTTTTCTGAGAAAAACACGGTGGTTTTTAAAACTTTATTTTCGTCGTCAAAAAAAACAAAGTTTATATCGGTTACCTCCTCAAAGGTAGCGGTAAACACTGTTCCGCCGTTGTTTTTATCAAAGGTAAGCTTTTTTGCAAGCCTATCGAAAGATAAATAACATAAACCGTCCTGTTTATCGTAAATTAAAATTGAATTTTCTTGATATTGTACTTGTATTTCGTGGTTGTTATTTATAACAAAATCGTACCATTCGCTTACGGCTGTATAAGCTAAAGTAACTTCGGTTGAAGCAGAATAATCGGCAAACGAATGCTCTTTTTGTTTAACCACAGATAAAATAAGAGCGGAAATAATAGTTAACAGCACGGCGGTAACGGATAAAGCAATAGTAAGTTCAACTAAAGTAAATCCTTTGCGACCGCTATGCGATACGTTTTTTTTCAATCGCCGCACCCCCTTTTACCGTTTTATTATATTAAAAATTGTGATTTTTATTGTAGTTAGCTATAAATAAAGCGCCGTATAGTTCCAAATTGTTGGTAAGATGCAAGTTATTTTCTTTTTCCGGATTAAAAAACACAAAATCCAAACCGTTATCCGTTTCCTTATTTATTTCATCAATTATAAAAGCGTATTTTTGAGGCATATTGACCAACACATAAGAAGGAGGCGGATAAGTGCCCGTTTGCTCGTTTTGCATTTTTATGAGCAGCGCACGCTTAACAAACAACCTGAAATTTTCGGCAATAAAGCCTTCGGGCGTTTGCGGTGTCGGGCGCATCATAAACATCGGTAAACGTTTTGTTCTTCTCACATAGGTTTTCACCTTGGGTTTTTCTTCGGTTTTAACCTCTTTCGTCTCTTGTTTAACTTCAGATTTTGCTTGTTCGTTTTCGTTCTTTACGGCATCGGGAATAGAAACATTTTCCACATTTACCGTAATTGCAGCATCGCCGCCCACATTAAGCGCAGTAGTTTTTTCGCCTTGATTGCTTTCGACAACCATATTGTTTTGTGCTACTGTCAAATTATTATCCGATTTAGCAACTTCGGCACTTTCTTCTGCCTTTGGTTGCAAGGTTTGATTTGCCGCATCGCCGTTTTGCAAGTCGCCGTTTTTATTTACAACTTCGTTTAACCGAGCGTTTTCGGGAACTATTTGTATATTGTTTTGTTCACGAGCGGAATTTTCGTTGCGCACTTGCTCTTCGTATGCTTCAAAATCTTTATCTACGGGAATTTGGTCAGAATTTATTTCGTTAACAGTAATGGCGGCTTCTTCTATAACTGAATTTTCATCGTCGTCCATTACGGTCATTTTTTTCTTTTTTGCAATTTCGGTAGCATTTATTACTGCTATGTTTGCAATATCGTTATATACAATGTTTGCTTCAAGCAGAACTTTATCTTGCACCAAAACGTTGTAGCCGAATGGTATTTCTTGCCAACCGACAGTTGTGCCGTTGCAACAAATAGAAAGTCTTGCCGACGTTTCTTTTATATCTAAAAATAAAAAGTTTGTTTTTCTTGTTTTGGGTCTTAATGCAAAAACGGCGTTTAACGCGGTAGATGCCTCATAAGAAACATTTTTTGCATAAACCTTGTTTGCAACCGCTAAAGCTTTGTATATCTTTGCAAGCAAATCTTTGTTTACCATTATTACTTCAAACGAGGAATTTGTTTTGTTTGAAGATAACGGCAAAATATTAAACTTGTAATCGGGGAAGAATTTATAAAGTTCGGACATTTGCGACTGCAAAGCGTCGTTCATTTTTGAACGCGACAAAGTGGGCACGACTAATACATCCGTCCCCACAACGCGATCGGGTAATACAAGCTGCACCGCAAAAGTTTTATCGAAATTTTGTTCTGCAATATATTTCGGTAAATATTCGGTAAGAATTTGGCTCCATTCGCCGCGAACGATCAAATCTTTATCCACGTTGATGTAATCCACCATACATGTATCTATTTGATTGCCGACAATACGCATAACTTTTAGATAATTTTGAACGGTATCGAACCCTATTATAAGATTTAATTGTTTTTTGCCCTTTAATACATTTAAGGCAGAATTTAACGAAACATCCATTTTTTATTCCCAATAATTAAAAACCGTAAACAAGCAATACTTTGCCTAACGGCAAAAAATTTTAAAAAACTTCTCTTTTTATATAAAAAAATATTTTTTTATTTAAAACAAATGGGTTTGTCGCCTTATATCAT
>CAZPFZ010000042.1:0-9339 GCA_964585955.1 uncultured Acidiphilium sp. | reverse complement strand
AGTAGATCAAACAAATCATAGCTTTGGCGATTGGATAGACGAAGTTCCTGCAACATGCACAACAACAGGTACAAAAGGTTATTATGAATGTGCAGATTGCGGTAAATATTTCGATAAGCAAAACGCTGAAATCGAAGATTTAACAATCGCAGTAGATCAAACAAAGCATAACTTTGGTGCTTGGATAGACGAAGTTCCTGCAACAACTCAAGAACAAGGAGTTAAGGGGCACAAGGATTGCTTAATTTGTAACAAACACTTCGATGCCGAAGGCAACGAACTGCTCGAACTTACAATAGAAAAACTCGGTGGCGATACTCCCGGCGACAGCAGTGGCGATACTCCCGACGACAGCAGTGGCGATACCCCCGACGACAGTTCTGCAGGTATTACCGATAGCAGCAGCGGAAGCAGTAGCGGTAGCAGTGATGAAACTGAAAGCTGTGTATCTTCGGTTTACAGTCAAAGCTTAGTAGCAATGCTTGTTTTGGCAATACTCGTTTTAGTAAAAAGCAAACGTGCTAAACAAAATTAAACTTTACCGCTTTAGGTGAATAATTTTAGCCCTAACGGGCAAATAATGTTACTTGCGTGAATAGTCATTATACGGCTATTCACGCAGATATACAAAAAAAGAGCAAGCATACAGGATTTTAGTCTTGTATGCTTGCTCTTTTTATAGTCATATTTAGGTTGCATTAAACAGCCTTCTTTTTAATAATTAAAAAACTCTATTATATTTTTGTGGGTACGTTTTTATGCTAAAAAATATTAAAAGCAGGGCTATAAGTCGATTATTAACCATTTTTTACTTGTTTACTTTTTGAGTGCTACCATTAAAACGGCAATATCGGCAGGGTTAACGCCGGATATTCTTCCCGCTTGACCTAAGTTTAGGGGGCGTATGTCGTTTAATTTTTGGCGCGCTTCAAGGCGTAATCCTTCAATTTTTAAATAATCTATATCGGGCGGTAAAAGTTTTTCTTCAAGCTTTTTCGCCTTTTCTATTTCTCTGTTTTCTTTTTCAAGATAGCCCGAATATTTAATTTCCGTTTCGGCACTTTCAAGCAAATCCCAAGGTATGCCGTCAAATGCGTTAAAACGAGCTTTTATTTGAGAAATAGGTATGTTTCTTGCAATAAGATCTTTAAAAGTATAGCCGTTTTGCGGAACGTTGCCGCCGTATTCTACTATTATTTCGGTTAGCTCTTTTGCCGAATGCATAACGCTAAGTTCTTTAAAAAGCTTTTCGCGCAAAGCGCATTTTTCTTTAAAAACGTTGTAACGGTTGTCGTCAACAAGTCCTACGTTTCTTCCTATTTCAGTCAGTCTAAAGTCTGCGTTGTCCTGCCTTAAATATATGCGATGTTCCGCGCGCGAAGTCATCATGCGGTAGGGCTCGTTTGTGCCTTTAGTTACTAAATCGTCTATTAAAACACCTATATATGCTTGGTCGCGTCGTAAAATAAGCTGCGGTTTATCCGTTAGCATAAGCGAAGCATTTATGCCTGCAATCAAGCCCTGCGCGGCGGCTTCTTCATAGCCGCTTGTGCCGTTTATTTGCCCTGCGCAAAAAACACCTTTTATCTTTTTAAATTCAAGTGTGGGCAATAAATCCAAGCTGTTAATGCAGTCATATTCAATAGCATAGGCATAGCGCATTATTTCGGCATGCTCTAAACCTTTTATAGAATGGTATATTTCTTCTTGTACGTCGTGCGGGAGTGATGTCGAAAGTCCTTGCGCGTATATCTCGTTTGTGTCGCCCCCTTCGGGTTCTAAAAATATTTGGTGACGCTCTTTATCGGCAAAGCGTTCTACCTTTGTCTCTATCGAGGGGCAATATCTCGGTCCCGTTCCCGTAATTATACCGTTATATAGCGGCGAGCGGTTTAAATTTTCACGTATAATTTCGTGCGTGCGCGTGTTGGTGTAGGTCAAATAACAGGGTGTTTGTTTTTCGGGTACTTGCGGCGATAAAAAGGAGAAAGGGTACACGTTTGTTTCGCCGTCTTGGCGTTCGCATACCGAAAAATCTATCGTTCTGCCGTCTAAACGCGCGGGGGTACCCGTTTTAAACCTTCTTATGTTAAAACCGAGGTTTATAAGATTTTCGGTAAGTTTGTTTGCGGGGGCAAAGCCGGAAGGACCTGCGTTTTGCGACCATTCACCTGCTAAAATTGTGCTGTTTAAATACACGCCTGTGCAAATTACAACGGCGTTACACTTTAAAATTGCACCAAAAGTGTTTTTTACGCCGCAAACTTTGCCATCTTCAACCAAAATTTCGCTTGCTTCACATTGTATAATATGTAGGTTAGGTGTGTTTTCAAGCACGCTTTTCATGGTGCGGTGATAGTAATTTTTATCCGCTTGTGCACGTAGCGATTGCACCGCTGCACCTTTTCCACGGTTAAGCATGCGTATTTGCATAAGCGTTTTATCGGCAACAATGCCCATTTCGCCGCCAAGCGCGTCTATTTCACGTACTAAATGTCCTTTCGCTGTGCCACCGATAGACGGGTTGCACGCCATAAAGGCTATATTATCAAGATTAAGGGTGAGTAGTGCAGTGTTTTTTCCTGTTCTGGCAAGCGCGAGCGCTGCTTCGCAACCGGCATGACCGGCTCCTATTACGACTGCATCGTATACTCCTTTTATAAATTCGGTGTTCATTATTTTACCTTTTTTATCTTTGCGCAATAAACTTATACGGTAAATTTGCGTTTTTTATTTTTGTTTTTATTTGTTTGCGTTTTTAATAGTGTTATTTGCCGTCGTCAGTTTTTTAAAATATATTGCAAAACTTCGTCGTGCGTGGTTGCGGTGTAATCTATGGCGTAATTTGCGGGGGCGGTCATGTTTTTGTTGTTAAACCATATGCAATGCAATCCCGCATTGTTGGCTCCGGCTATATCGCCCGTCAGAGAATCGCCTATAACTAAAGCTTCCTGTTTGTTAAAATGCGGTATTTGCTGTTCTACCAAGTCAAAAAAGCGTTTATGTGGCTTACTTACGCCCATTTTTTCAGATATAAAAATATTTTCAAAATAATGGGCAAGGTTAGATTGGTCAAGTCGTCCCTTTTGTACAATTTCCACGCCGTTTGTTATTAAAAAAAGTCTTTTGCCGTGGGTTTTAAGGGTGGAAAGCAGGTTTACGGTGCCATCGTAAAGTATGCCTTTTTGCGATAAAGCCGTTAAATAGTCTTGGTTTATGGCGGGCACGTCGCCGTTAATGCCTATTGCATCAAAAAAGGTGGCAAAGCGCTTTAAAAGCAAGCTTTGCTTATCTCCACCGCGCTCTATTTCGTGCCAACAGTCAAGATTGATTTTTTCGTAAATATTGTAATTTTCATCGGTTGCGGCAAATCCGTATTTGCAAGCCATATCAAAAAAAGCGAGTTTTGCGGCTGCATCAAAGTCAAAAAGTGTGTTGTCGGCATCAAAAAGTAAAATTTTATAACTCATAAAAGAATTTTATCACATTTTATTTTGTTTTGCAACCGTGAAGGGGCACACATTAAAAATAAATTCAGCTTATCTTGCAATAGCCTACCGCAACTGCCTAAAAAAACGCATTTAAGTTGTTCAAGTAAAATCAATTGTGATAGTGGTTAAATAGTCGGTTTAGTTGTTATTTAAAGTTTTCGCATGTAACGTTTATTTCAATGTTTGAGTGCGCAAGAATGGTGTCCTTTAGCGAAGAATACTTTTTTGGGGTGTAACGGTAAAGGCGTTCTTTTAGTCTAAAAAGGTCGCAGTCGGTCTGCCGCGATTTTTGTAAAAGTTCGCCTATAAGTTGTTTAACTTTACTTTCGGTTGCAATTAGTGCCTCTTTGCATGCTACCGAATATTCCGCTAACTTGCCGTTTGAAAGGTCGGCGTTTGTTTGCTCGTTTTTGCAATAAAGTTTTAAGTTTATTTTTAAAAGGGGAACAGCGTTTGCTGTTTCGATTTTTATCTCAGCGTTATTTTTTACTATTGCAATTACCGATTCAACCGTATCGCCGCTCTTTTTGTAGGTTATAGGTAAAAAACATTCGTGCACTTTTTCGGTTAAAAAATTATAACAAAGCGTTTGCTCGGCTGTTGTTTGAAACACCGCTTTTTCATTTGAAAAAAACAATGCGGAGCGCGCGTCAAAAACTACTGCCTGCGAGCTTTTTTCTTCTACCTTGCTTGCAATTTTTTTTGCGCCAATTTGGCTGTTTTTTGTTGTTGTTTTTTTGTTGAAAGTGTCGATAATCGACCTATAGCCTTGCGGCTCTATAGAACCTTGTTCACCGTTTTGTTCGCTTTGCGGCTCGTTACCTTTGCTTTTATCGTTTGTTTTTAATATTTTTATAACGGGCAAATAGGCACATTTAGAAAGATTTCTTGTTTGCGAACAAAATGCGCGAATATCCGTTTCAAGCACGGAATCTGCTCGCTCCGCATCGTGAAAGAGTATTTTTTCAAGTGCGAAGGATGAAATATAATCTAACGGGCTAGGCGAAGAAAGCACCTCTTTTGCCGTTTTTTCGGCGCAAGCAAGCATAGTGGAATTGTGTATGCGATAAGAGGCAAGCATATAATCAACAACAGGCATATAGTTTGCCTTTATAAGCTCTTGTCCTAATACTACCAGATTGCAAAAGGAAAGTTTGGGGTACCATCCTGTGTTTAGCGCAATGTTGTTTATTGCTTGATAAAGCGTTTGCCCCTTGGCTGATATTATGGCGTCGCGGTTAGAGGGTTGAGTGTCCTCCGCTTGCGGTATTGCAATTTGCGCCGTTACTTCAATATCGGTATCGGCTAAATCCACCCCTAAAGCAACTATTATCGCTGTTTTTTGCACGTCTATTAACTGAAAATCGCTTGTAAAAAACAGCAAGCAAGCTGCAATAAAAAGCGCAAACATAATTTTTGACCTTTTATAATTCATTTTTTTTCTCCCAAAACCTATTAATTGCCGTTATTTGGCAAGGCGTGCGCTAAGTAACTTTTGCCGTTTTTAATGGCGGTAAGTGGCAAGACGTATGCGCAAAACCATAAAAACGGAACAAAAAACTTAACGCAAACATTTAAACACAAGTCATATTTTTGAGAAAAGGCTATTGTTGCCGCCGCTAATAGGCTATTTACTATAAGCGACGGAATAAGTGCCTTTTTTGTACCTAAAGCGCGTTCTAAGCATTTTGTCGAAAGCAAAATGGGAAAAGCTACCGATAAAACGCTTGTGGCGGCAAGTAAAAAAACGGCAAGGTAATCAAATCTACCTACGTTTTCAAGCGCAACGCTGAATATACTTATTGTGTTTATGGCTAATTTTTGCGTGGCTGCTACCGATGTGAATATCGAGTAAAAACAGCAAAAGAATAAAATTACCGCAACCGATGGTACGGCATAGCTTATTATTAACTTTAAAAGACCATGTTTTTGGGTATCGAAATGCCCCATAAAAAACAACAAATAAATTGCGTCGTTAAACCACAAAATGCCGTTTAACGAACATATAGCCGTACTTTTTGTTGTTCCGTAAAAAATTGGCAACAGTGCTTGCCAATCGCCGGTGGTCGCCGAAAGGTATAAGGTTATACCAAGCCCCGTCCAAGTGATAACGGTGCCTATTTGCGCTGCTCTGCCAAGTGTTTTTAACCCCTTTAGCGAAATATAAACGGTTACTGCAAAAAGCGGATAAAACACGGGCGGCGAGGGTAACGATTCGTAAAATGAATTTTCTATTAACGACTTGTGTTCTATAAGCGGTAAAAATGCTTTTATTAAAAAAAAGATTGCGTAAATAAAGTATACGGCTTTTGCGAAAAACTCGCTGTAATTATCCGATAAGATAGCGAAAAAAGTTTTGTTTCGTGCCTTTTTAATTATAAAGAAAATATAAAAAATAAAGAGTATATCGACCAAAAACAGTATAATAACGGGTTGCCAAAGCTTTTCGTTGCATAACTGCGCAAAATATGCAGGTGCCGATATTATTTTGCCGAGCGGTAACAAGGTTAAAAACAGTGCGCATATTTGGCTTATTTTTATGTCGTTTTTTCTCATTCTTGTACGCTGAATATACTTATTGTGTTTATGGCTAATTTTTGCGTGGCTGCTACCGATGTGAATATCGAGTAAAAACAGCAAAAGAATAAAATTACCGCAACCGATGGTACGGCATAGCTTATTATTAACTTTAAAAGACCATGTTTTTGGGTATCGAAATGCCCCATAAAAAACAACAAATAAATTGCGTCGTTAAACCACAAAATGCCGTTTAACGAACATATAGCCGTACTTTTTGTTGTTCCGTAAAAAATTGGCAACAGTGCTTGCCAATCGCCGGTGGTCGCCGAAAGGTATAAGGTTATACCAAGCCCCGTCCAAGTGATAACGGTGCCTATTTGCGCTGCTCTGCCAAGTGTTTTTAACCCCTTTAGCGAAATATAAACGGTTACTGCAAAAAGCGGATAAAACACGGGCGGCGAGGGTAACGATTCGTAAAATGAATTTTCTATTAACGACTTGTGTTCTATAAGCGGTAAAAATGCTTTTATTAAAAAAAAGATTGCGTAAATAAAGTATACGGCTTTTGCGAAAAACTCGCTGTAATTATCCGATAAGATAGCGAAAAAAGTTTTGTTTCGTGCCTTTTTAATTATAAAGAAAATATAAAAAATAAAGAGTATATCGACCAAAAACAGTATAATAACGGGTTGCCAAAGCTTTTCGTTGCATAACTGCGCAAAATATGCAGGTGCCGATATTATTTTGCCGAGCGGTAACAAGGTTAAAAACAGTGCGCATATTTGGCTTATTTTTATGTCGTTTTTTCTCATTCTTGTACATCCTTTATTTTTAAGCGCCTTTTGTTTTTACTGCGCAAGGCAATGGGGCGTTCTTCCATTTTGGTTATAAAATCTATATACAATGCATCTTTTTTGTCCTTTTTGTACGATGGCGCAAATGGTGCCAAAAAGGGCACGCCAAAGTTTTCAAGCGAGCAAAGGTATAATAAAATGTACGAAGAGAGCAATATTATTCCGTATCCGCCTATTGTGCCGGCGGCTATTAGGTATAAAAATCGCAAAACGCTCATTGTGTCAACAAGTTCAGGTACGGTATATAAACAAATGCCCGAAAGAGCCATTATCATTATTGTAGGGGTAGATACTATACCTGCTTTTACGGCAGTGTCGCCCAAAACAAGTGCGCCAACTATAGATAAAGCCATGCCTACATATTTTGGCATACGTATGCTTGCCTCGTTTAGTATTTCAAATATTAAAAAGGTAAAAAACATTTCAAAACTTGGCGATAACGGTATGCCTTTTACGCTATTTACAATTGTCAATAAAAAATTAAGCGGTATTATTTGCAGGTGAAAAAGCTGCGCCGAAACAAACAGTGCGGGTAAAAAAATTGCAAAAAATATAGAAAAAAGCCGTATGCCGCGCTCCATATTGGCTCGGTAATTGTTAACAAAATAGTCTTCAGAGCTTTGAAAATCTTCTACAAACATATATGGCACTGTTAAAACTATGGGCGAGCCGTCAACAATTATTCCAACCCTGCCTTCCAGTAGTTTTTGCGTTAAAATATCGGGCTTTTCGGTGGAGCCAACCTGTTTAAACATAGAAGTTTTGTGTTCAACTATCATCTTTCCTATATACGAACTGTCAGGCAATCCGTCAATATCAATAAGTTTTAAGCGGCGTTTTACTTCACTTACTATTGTAGGATCTACTATCGAAGATATATAGCAAATGGAGGTAACCGTTTGTGAATATCTGCCTATTTCAGTATTTTCCACGGTAAAATCGCTTACCTTAATTCTTCGGCGCAACAAGCTTATGTTGGTTTTTAAACATTCGGTAAATCCCTCACGCGGACCTTTTACAACAACCGAAGTAGGCGGTTCTTGTACCGCTCTCGATTCAAACGACAAAAGGTCGCAAGAAAGCGCTTTGTTTTCGCCGTCTAAAAATAGCAAAGTCTTGCCTGAAAGCAGTTCTTTAAGTGTTTGTTGCTTGTCCTCTGTTATTTTTAGGTTGGGAATATTTATTAAATTTTGGCATTGTTCGATATTTTTTGGCTTTTGTTGTGCAATCGGCGATAAAACAAGCAAGCCGAGTTGATTTTTATCTGTTATGGAATCTATAAAAACAAGGCATATTTTTTTTCGTCCTATATTTACGCTGTGGTATATTACATCTTGCGAAAGTATGGCTTTTTTGATGATTGCTATATTTTTTTCAATATCGCGGTAAAGTTTCATAAAAATATTATCGTTTATATTAAGTAAAATATGCGCATTGGTTTTAAATTGCCGATAATCGACTTATAGCGCGACTTTTTTTGCAAAAATAAAACACGTGCAATTAAAAAGCGCGTTAAAACAATTGCAATAGTTTGCGTATTGTGGTAAAATTAATAGGTAAATAAGTAACGTGGTAAAGCAAGTGATATAGGCTTTTGAAAAAAGCTAATTTTTATTGATTTTGCCAAATGGTGGTTTATGAAAAATAAAAAAACAGTTGCGCTGTTTATATGCGTTTTATGTCTTTTTTGCATTGCTTGCAATAGCGCAAATTGCACAAAAAGTGTTAAAGTCGGGTATGTAGAAAGCAGTAAAACGGGCAGCTTTAGCGTTCAATATAAACTGTTTAGCGGAGAAAAAAGTTTAAAAATAACGGCGGAAGATAACCTTCCGTTGGCGGTTAAAGTTTCGGTTACATCGCAGTCGGGGAATATTTATATGACTATTTTTAAAACGGGCAGTCAACCCGTTTATACCGGGAACGGCATTCCGAGCGGGAATTTTACCGTTTACATAAACGAAGAAGGCGAATATACGGTTTTGGTAAAAACCGACAACCATCAAGGTGGATTTTCGTTAAAATGGTAGTTCACGCGCAACGCGCGTTTTTGCCGTATGTAAAAATGCATGCGTTTGGTTTTGAGGTAATTATTTTGTGCAAAAATTAATCCTTTTAACCGAATAATCGCATGCATATTCAAATTGAATTTTAAAGTTGTTAGTTATTTATTGGGGCAAATTATTGCTTATAGCGTTGGTATACATGCGTGCAAACTTTTGCAAAAAAATTAAAAAACAGAGCTTTATTTTTCGGTGTAATTACCGCAGCAGGTACAGCCTTTTTCGCTACAACATACGCAAATGCTGTTTTTTTCGCAAGTGTTGCCCTGTTTGTGATGGGCGCAAGTTTCAACGTTGCAGTTGATTTTTTGATTGTAATTTTCGTTCATAACGTTCTCCTTTGCCGCAAAATATAGTTTTTGTTAATTTGTCGGCTATAAACGGTATTATGTTCAAGAAAGTATAAAAATATAA
>CAZPFZ010000041.1:0-9349 GCA_964585955.1 uncultured Acidiphilium sp. | reverse complement strand
GTTTTCGTCTTTTTCCTTAGGGGAATAAACGGTATTATAATCTATATAATAGCTGCGACCCTTTATGGTGTAATAATCGACGAGCTCAACGCAAATAACATAAAGCGACGTTATAGGCAACGAAAGTATTAATCCCGTGTATAACGTAAAAATGCCGAAAGACAGGTTTATATAGAAAAACACTACGATTAAAAGGGCAAAACTGCTAAGCAATGCGGTAAAATTTTTGCGTTTGGGCATTGTGCAAACAAAAGCTTTGCCTGCTTTCATTTGACCGCAAGCCATATTTGGCAAAAACCTTGAAAGCAAGGTGTATTTCATACTCATTGAAAAAACCAAAAAAGTAAGCGAGAGAAAAATTGAAAAAACCGATATAACGTTTATGCCGTAAACCACTATATATACCGCCACCGTATAAACGACTATTTCGCAAGCAAGGCTTATTGACGAATAAATAAGAGAATACAGCATTGCACTGCCAAAATTGCTAAAATAGGTGGCAATAAAGCTGCGATCTGTCATGGAAGACATAAAACCGTCGTAAAGCTTGGCAAAAGCATAATCACCGCAGCCGTATAGCAGCCTTAAAATAAACAAAAACAAAATGGTTTCTATACTGACTAAAACTATGTTGGAAGCATTACTTGCAAGCATTTGCGAAAAATCGGCAAAAGACGCGGCAACCGTGTTAGAAGCAATACCCTTACCCGATATAAAATCACGCAGCATATTTTGCAAAGATTCTATAAAAGCAACGGCTTGCGTACTTTGAAAAATGTTTTTCAGCCCCGAATAAACCGCAAAGTATGCAATAAGCCCAACTAAGGCAGTGCAAATAAATCTGTAAACAACTGCCTTGTACATTAAGCTTAAATCACCAAGCAATATTTTAAACGCGTTTTTAATGCGCATATAAATTTACCTCGCTACAATTTAATATATGTTTTAACTTTATTTAGCCAAAACAAATAATAAAAAATATGATTGTATTTTTCAATTATTACAGTTATATTATATTTTAATATTAAAAATAAGTCAATAAATTTTTAAAAAAGCGTTAAAAATACACCATAAAAATATAATTAACTCAAAAAAACGCACAAAAATGAAAACAAACCGAGGCAAATTTATTAAAAAATCGCTTCGGTTTGCATTTTTATCAATTACATTTGTTTATGTGGTACCCATTTTTTTATTAAAAAACGGTGGTTTGCGTTAGCAAGCTCTATTTGCAATTTTTTGAGCAAATAGTCCTCACTTAGCACATATTAAACTTATTCAACGTATCCGTCGGGGTTTTTCATTTGCCAATTGAGCTGATCACGGCACATGTCGTCAAGCGTTTTTTCAGCCGAAAAACCAAGATATTCTTTAGCGAGCTTTGTATCGGCATAACATACGTCTATATCGCCGGGGCGACGTGGCGCAATTTCGTAAGCGATGGGCTTGCCCAATGCCTTTGAAAAACCGTTTATCATTTCGAGAACGCTGTAACCTCTACCCGTTCCGAGATTTACTATATACAATCCGCTACCCGATAAAAGTTTGTTAACCGCAAGCACGTGACCGCGAGCAAGATCTACAACGTGGATATAATCTCTTACACCTGTTCCGTCGGGAGTGTCGTAATCGTTGCCGAATACCCTTACAAAGGGAAGTTTTCCTACCGCAACCTTGGTAATATAAGGGCAAAGATTGTTAGGTATTCCGTTGGGATCCTCGCCTATAAGTCCGCTTTCGTGCGCGCCTACCGGGTTAAAGTAACGCAAAATGCCAATGTTCCAAGAACTATCAGACTTATAAATATCCTTTAATATATATTCGATAAACAGCTTGGTTGAACCGTAAGGATTGGTTGTGGAAAGAGGGAAATCTTCGGTAATGGGAACGGTATGCGGCTTGCCGTAAACGGTAGCCGATGATGAAAATACCAAATTTTTGCAGCCTGCCGCACGCATTGCTTCAACCAAAACGAGCAAACCGGTAATATTGTTATGGTAATATTCCACAGGTTTTGCAACCGATTCGCCAACTGCTTTTAACCCTGCAAAATTTATAACCGCATCTATTTTGTGTGCAGCAAAAATTTTATCGAGAGCGGCTCTATCTAAAATATCGTCTTTATAAAACGCAACCTGTTTTCCGCTGATTTGTTTAATTCTTTCAACCGCGATTTGTTTACTGTTGGATAAATTGTCAACTATTACTACATTGTACCCCGCCGAGAGCAATTGAATACAAGTATGGCTGCCGATATAGCCTGCGCCGCCGGTAACAAGTATTGTTTTCATGTTTAATATTAAACTCCTTATAATTTAGTTATTGCCTTTAACGTGGCAAAGACCTTTCTCTTTCACGTTATATTATATTTTGTTTCACGCAAAAATGCAAGCATTGCAAACGCACCTAGTAAAAAAATTTTTAAATAATTGTTTTTGCATAAAAACATGGTGCATTTTACCGCTTTTGCCATTAAAATATGGTATATTTTTCCGCTTTTGCTATTACTCGCTTACTGTATAGCCTTCGTCGGTAATATTTTTAATAACCAACGAAATATCCGCGCCGTTGTGCTCTACGGTTACCTGTTTTGCGTCGAGATCGGCTTTGGCATCTATAACGCCTTGCACCTTTTTTGCCGCGCTTTCAACATGTTTTACACAATGCATACACATCATTCCATCTACTTTTAATACTGTTGTCATACAATTATTCTCCTTTGACGCGTTAACGCCGTTTATATTATTCTCTTTTTTATCGCTTTCTATGCCTTGTTTTTGCGGCAAATCGCCAACAAACTGCTTGGGCTTAAATAAATTTATAGTCAGCGCGTTAAGTACTACCGAAACACTTGAAAAGCTCATAGCAAGTGCGCCAAACATGGGCGTAAGCTTTATGTTCCAAGCGTAATAGGGTATCCCCGTGGCGGCAAAAACACAAATCATATTATAAAAGAACGCCCAAAACAAGCCTATTTTTATTGTGGTTAGCACTTTTTTGCTTAAATCGACGGCGTTTACTATCCCCGTTAAACTATTTTTTAATAAAATTATATCGCCCGAATTTAACGCCACGTCGCTTCCGCCACCCATTGCAATGCCTATATCGGCACTCATCAAAGCGGGGGCATCGTTAACGCCGTCGCCCGCCATGGCAACAACGGCGCCGCCGTGTTTTAGCTTTTCTATTTCGTGCTGTTTTTCGGCAGGCAATACTTGAGCTATCACCTGCGTTACTCCGACTTCTTTTGCAATGCTTTGAGCCGTTGCTTGATTATCACCCGTTAACATAACCGTATTTATTTTCCTCTTTTTTAGCTCGGCAACAACGCTTTTAGCATCCGGTTTAAGCTCGTCCTTTATGCCGATTATTGCGGCATATTCGCCGTTTTTTTGCACAAACAAAACTGTTTTTCCAAACAAAGCAAAATTGTCGGCTTGCTCCTTTACGTTTTTAGGCATACCTTCTTGCCCGAAAACATACTGCGCATTGCCTATTTTTATTATATCGCCCTGCACGTTGCCGCATATACCCTGTCCCTTTTGAGAATCGTAATAGCTTACATCTAAAAGCCTTGCACCTTTTTCTTGTGCAAAGGAGCAAAAGGCATAAGCAAGAGGATGCTCAGACATGTTTTCTATCGAATATATTTGCGAAATTAATTGTGTTGATTGGTTTTTATCCGTGGCGCAAAAATCGGTAATTTGTGGTTTCCCCTCAGTTAAAGTTCCCGTTTTATCGAACACAACCGTGTTGACCGAATGTAATTTTTCTAAAATTGCGGCATTTTTTATTATTAACCCACACTGCGCGCCCTTGCCCGTTCCCGCCATTATGGCAACAGGGGTTGCAAGCCCCAACGCACACGGACAAGCAATGACCACTACCGTAACGGCAAAATTAAGGGCGGTTTCTATAGTGGCACCGTATACCAAATTACCTATTAACGTTAATAACGCAATTCCCAATATAACGGGAACAAATATACCCGAAATTTTATCGGCAAGTTTAGATACGGGCGCTTTAGAATTTGCAGCTTCGTGAACTAATTTTATAATGGAAGCAAAAGCGGTATCTTCCCCCACCTTTGTAGCGCGCATTTTAACATAACCGGCGGTTAGCGTTGTGGATGAATACAAAAGGTCGCCATCCTGTTTTTGCACAGGCAAACTTTCGCCGGTTATGTTAGATTCGTCCACCGAACATTCGCCACTTTCTACAACACCGTCCACCGCAATACATTCACCCTTTTTAACAATAAGCAAATCGCCTATAACGACATCTTTTGCTAAAATTTTTTGCTCTAAGCCATTTCTTATTACCGTTGCTTGTTCGGGTGCAAGCTTAATTAAACTTTCTATTGCCTTTGTGGTTTTCTTTTCGGAAAGCTTTTCTAAATATTTACCAAGACTTACAAGCGTTAAAATCATCCCTGCCGATTCAAAGTATAAATTATCGTGATATTGTGCGATAATCAACTTATAGAGCGATATTTGCTCTTTTGTACACTCCGAAAAAGCAAGCAAAGATTGATAGTAACTCATTATAAAAAGCGCAACTATGCCGTAAAGAACTGAAACGGAAGAACCTATCGCTATAAGCGTATCCATATTAGGTGCACCCTTAAAAAGCTTTTTAAACCCCGATATAAAATAGTTGCGGTAAACAAACAGTACGGGTAATAAAAGCAAAAACTGAATAAAAGCGTATCCTAACGGATTTTTTTCGTGGTCTAAAAAATCGGGTGCGGGAAATCCCCACATCATATTTCCCATAGAAAAATACATTAAACAAAGCAAACAAGCAAAGCAAAAAACAAGCTTTTTAAGCGCATTGTTTTTGTTAATATCTTTATCTATAGGTCGATTATCGACACTTTTAACGTTTACACCTTGCTCTTTTGCAAAATAACCGGCATCCTCTAGCGCACAAATAATTACATCAACAGAACAACTTTTTTCGTCATACTCGACCGACATATTATTCATAAGCAAATTGACATTAACATCTTTAACTCCACTCACCTTGCGAACTGCTTTTTCAACGTGATTTTGACAAGCGGCGCAAGTCATTCCGCTAACATCAAACATTTTTTTTATCATATAAACTTTTTGAATAAATCGACTACTTCGTCGATAACCTCCGTTTGATCTTGTTTTATACTTTGCACAACGCAACTTTTCATATGCTCTTCTAATATCGCGGCGGATAAACCTTTTACCGATTTAGCGACGGCGGCAAGTTGTATTAAAACATCGTCGCAATATCTGTCCTCTTCGATCATTTTATTTATGCCGTTAAGCTGCCCGATTATACGATTTAAACGATTTTTTAGCAGTTTTTTACTTTGCTCGTCGCGTTCTTTTAACTTTTTACGGCAGCAGCATTTTGTTTCCTCTTGCATTTTTACCTCGGTTTAATATTAGAAATATACCCCCACAGGGTATTTTGATTATATACCTTTACCTATTATTTTGTCAACTTATTATATAGCTATTTAAAAAACCACCTATTACTTGACAAAACATAAACGCAAGACTATAATAAAAAGGTAAAATATTTTACAAAAACAAGAGTAAAATTGCCACTTAAAACGTTATAATATTGAGTGCAATTAAAGAGGGCGGCAAAATGCCAGCAAACAATAACAAAACATTACGCACGCACACATGCTTTAATATTATTATTGTGCTTTTATTACTTGCAATATTTAGCTCTTTTCCCGTTACGGCAAATGCCGACACGGGACCTAAACCAAAAGTAACCGTTACCATTGACGCGCCGAAAGAGCTTTTGGCAAGCGGCAATCTTTATATTACGCTGCTATCTAAATCGAAATACAGCGGACCGCACCGCTACGACAACGACGCGCCGTATTCGACCGAAAAAGACCAACAAATTGACGACGCATTTGCCGCTTATGCCGATAAAGACGGTTTTTATTATTTACACACATGCTGGCAGTTAACCGAGGATGCAACTTTTACTTGGGGATATTATCCACCCTCTCCGTTTAAAATAGCCGTTTACAACGTGCAAACGCAAAAAATTTATTGCCATGAAGAAATTTTGGAACGATACGCTTTTAGTTCTTATTACAAAGTTAACTTTGACGGCGAAATTTTTACAAGTAAAGCAGTTAAAAATTACGATTATTTTGGCGAAATATGCAAACTTATTTTGCGTATAGCTTTAACTTTTGCCGTTGAAGTAGGCATTGCCTTTTTATTTGGTTACAGAAAAACACAAATAACAATAATAATTATTGTAAACCTTATAACCCAAATAGCCCTTAACGTTGCGCTTAACGCGATAAACTACAATAGCGGCGCGTTTGCAATGCTGCTAACCTATGTTTTAGCCGAGATTTGTATTGTTTTTGCCGAAATGTTGTGCTATTGCACTATTATTCCCATAGTAGATAAACGAAAGGGCATAAAATCAAAAATCTTTTTTATCCCCGTTATTTATGCAATTATTGCAAATGTAGCCTCGTTTGGTATTGGCGCACTATATTTTACCTTTATAGGCATATAAATTGCAGTGTATATGCAACAATCTTTAAAAAGGAGCACAAAAATGAAAAAAATCACTTTTTTATTGCTTTTAATACTCTCTTTTACGATTTTCGCCACTTCATGCAGTGGTACAAGCAGCGGTACAAGCAGTGGTACAAGCAGCGGTACAAGCAGCGGTACAAGCAGCGGTACAAGCAGCGGTACAAGCAGTGGAACAAATACCGTACTGACTCCGCCCACCGGAACATATAAAGTCACCGTTGAAGATCCTAATAACTATGTTATAAGAATGCCCGAGATGAACTATTACCCACCCCATTCTGAAGTAACGCTTTACACCGGCATTTTAACCGATGTTGACCTAGAAATGTATGTTAACGGAGTTTATAAATGCATTCAAACAAGCGTGTACGAGGGCGATGGCTACGTATGGAAATATAGTTTTACAATGCCCGCCAACCCCGTAACCATAACATTTAAAACGCGTGCATACGAACTGCTTTCTTCAATTTATCCTTGGATAGACCTTATAAATGCTGACGATATAACCTGTATTATTTCAAAAAATTGCCACGGTTCGATTACCCCCACACTAACCGTATTTGACAGCATATATAAAACGAGCAACAAACAAGACATTATCCAAGCATACAACAGCTTAAAAAACAGTTGGGTTTATAAAACGCAAGAACTATCAGACGGCATAGGTCCCGACACACTCTCGCTGACTTTAAGCCAAACCACCTACACTCTATCCTCAACGGGCGGCGTATTTACCGTGAACGGAGAATACTACAAGTTGCTTAATCGAAACTTTTATACTTGTAACGAATTTTACGGCTATACTTTTATTTCAAATATCAAATATATGTCTTGGGAGTTTTTTAAGGGTGACGAAAAAATAGAGGACGAAAGCACCTTACAACTCTGCAAAAACTTTTTAAGCCAAGCAATATTTACCGAATATGAATTTGATACCCCCTGTGACGGCAACGAGCAAACACTAACCTACATTATGAAAGCAGACAACGATCAAGAAATAGCCTTATATAAAAACGGAATTTTTAAAATAACCGCGCCCGATAACTATTGCCGCTATTTTAAAGTTATAGACGGAATAACATTACCTTAAAACAATTAAAAACTAAAAAAGTGCCGCTATAAGTCGATTAGCGGCACTTTTATTATTCATTTGTTTTGCCCGCCAAAATAAGCGGAACGGTCATTTCGTCTGTTAAAGAAGTATGATGTCCTTTAAACCTTGCCATATTTTCTTGCGATAAAAACAGTTTGTTCGTATATGTTCCTATGGCAATATAATCGCCAAGCAAATACCCTTTATCGCCGCAATCGCCAAACAATCCGCGTTCTATCAAATGTTTTGTTTTATACAAAACAAAATCTTTAGAATACTTTTGTTTAAAGAGTTTTTCAAACAAGCGCTTTTTGCCCTTTTTTACAATAAATGCCGGTGCGCGAGCCTCTAAAAACGGGACACATTCGAGCAAGTCGTTAAGCTCTTTATCTTTATAAAACTCTATGTAATCCGAAACATCCGTTTGCCCGTGATCCGCGGTTATTATAAACAGCGTATTTTTGCTTTCGCGATAAAGCTTTTCGCATTCATTGTTAATTTTTAAAATAACGTCTTTTGCTTGTTTACTTTTTACGCCGTAATCGTGCATGGCGGCATCGGGATTAAAATAGTATGTATAAACAAACTGCTTACCCTCGCGGTTTATTATATTGCGCACGGCGGAAAACAATTGCTCGTCGTTTTCTATAGGCGTGTTGCGTTCGGGGTGTTTTACCTTGCAAACCTTCATGAGCACGCTATTAACATTATAATCGGTGCAAGCGTTGTCAAAATAATAATCAGTATTATCGCCGAGCGGCATTTTATAATCAACTTGTTCGCCTGTAAGCGAATCACATCCGGCAAAAAGCACTAAATTACGCTTAATTTCGGGAAAATGCAAAACCCATCCGAACCAACCGAGCTCTAAAGGATACTTATTGGTTGCTAACGCCGAAGTTGCATTTGTTGTTGTTGACGGAAACACTGAAGTAAGTTCTTGTTTAACGTGCGAACGCAAAAAGCTTGTTTTAGGCAAATTACATTGCAAAGGGTATGTGCCTAAACCGTCAAAACACATAAAGACTACATTTTTATAACCCTTTTTAAGCTCGTTTTTTAAAACTTCAAGCGTGGGATGCGTATTTGGCGCACCTAAAAATTCAGCCAAAGTAGCCGAAACATTAACAACGCAGTTGTTAAAATCGGGGTAAATAAATTTTTTCATAAAAAACCTTTTTTGGGGGATGTTTTAAAACCCTTTTTAGGATTATACGTCTTTAAAACAGCTGCCGCCTATAAACTCGCGCAAAAGCGAATTGCAAGGCACGTAAGTATCGTCTATATCCTTAAAATATTTTAACACTTTCATTAAGCGGTTTGCGGTTATAAAATACGGACTGTCCGACTGAATTTTTTGCAATGCGGGCATGGCGTATTTTTTTATTACGCAAAGCTCGTAATTAAGCGCGGAATTAAAAACAAAATCACAATCTTCTTGGAAGGGATATATCCATTTAAACTCTCCGCGCCTTACCGAAGCCCACATTTCGATTGTTTTTTCGGCATCGGTGCTTCTGAACTGCCTATCGCGCACAATTCGCCTTAATAACCTTACGTCGGTAAAATTAAGCGGATTATCGTTATCGAGATTTATTTGGAATTGCGGAGCAATGTAAATTTTGTATTTTTGATGTGCAGGTATCGCAAAGGACAGCTTATCGTTGAGCGCGTGAATACCTTCTATTATGATGGG
>CAZPFZ010000040.1:0-9393 GCA_964585955.1 uncultured Acidiphilium sp. | reverse complement strand
AATACCGATATGGAAGGTGAAAACACAGCTATCTTCTTCGGTCTTTCCGGAACGGGTAAAACCACTCTTTCTACCGATCCTAAGAGATTGCTCATCGGTGACGACGAACACGGTTGGGATGACAACGGTGTATTCAACTTCGAAGGCGGCTGCTATGCAAAAGTTATCAACCTCGATAAAGAATCCGAACCCGATATTTACAACGCCATCAAGCGCAACGCTTTATTAGAAAACGTAACCCTTGACGAAAACGGCAAAATCGATTTTGCCGATAAGAGCGTAACCGAAAATACCAGAGTTTCTTATCCTATCGATCACATCAACAATATCGTTAGACCTATTTCGGCTGCACCCGCTGCTAAAAACGTTATATTCTTGTCGGCTGATGCTTTCGGCGTATTGCCCCCTGTATCAATTCTTACTCCTGAGCAAACGCAATATTATTTCCTTTCCGGGTTCACCGCTAAACTTGCCGGTACCGAAAGAGGAATTACCGAACCCACTCCCACATTCTCTGCATGCTTTGGTCAAGCTTTCTTGGAATTACATCCTACCAAATACGCTGAAGAACTTGTTAAAAAGATGCAAGCAAGCGGTGCAAAAGCATACCTTGTTAACACCGGTTGGAATGGAACGGGCAAGAGAATTTCCATTAAAGATACTCGTGGCATCATAGATGCTATTTTAAGCGGCGCAATCGAAAGTGCTCCCACCAAAAAGATTCCTTACTTCGATTTCGAAGTACCCACGGAACTTCCCGGCGTAGATTCAGGCATTTTAGATCCTCGCGATACTTATACCGATGCGCAAGAATGGAATAAGAAAGCCGAAGATCTCGCAAGCAGATTCACCAAGAACTTTGCTAAATACGAATCTAACGAAGCAGGCAAAGCTTTGGTAAAAGCAGGTCCTCATATCGACTAATTAACTAAATTTGTTTTAAAAGGTCTTGCGAGCTTGTCTCAAAAGACCTTTTTTGCAATGTTAGTTTTTTGTTTTAAGACGGCACAAAAATTTAAATACCAAACGTAAATTTTATAAAAATGCAAGCAATATACAAGCAAAACAAAAGCATAATTAAATCTCTAATGCATAGCAAGTTTTTTTGTTTGTAAATATCAAAATCATTTACAAAATCGACGTATTATTGTATAATAAGCTTATGGATATTATTCTTGCAAGCAAATCGCCAAGACGTAAAGAAATATTAAGCGATTTAGGCGTTAAATTTAAAATTGTACCCGCGGTTGGTGCAGAGGTAGTGGATTTATCTTTGCCTAAAGATAAAATTGTTGAAAATATTGCGCGCCACAAAGCCGAAGAAATATTTGCGCTTTATCCTAATTGCGCTGTAATTGCGGCTGATACAATTGTCGTTTTAAATAATGAAATATTACAAAAACCTAAAGACGATGCCGACGAACGCCGTATGTTAGATGCTTTATCTGGAAAAACTCACACTGTTTATACCGGTTATGCTCTTATAACGCCGCAAAAAAGAATTTCGGGCGCCGAAAGCACGCTTGTTACATTCAATTGTTTAAGCGAACAGTTAAAACAAGACTATGTTAAAAGCGGTTTCGGGTTAGATAAAGCCGGAGGATACGGCATTCAAGACGGTTTCGATTTTGTTGCGTCTTATAACGGCAGTTATTACAACGTTATGGGTTTTCCTAAGGAAACTTTTGAAAAATTGCTCGTTGAATTTGGATTAAAAAACTAAGAAAAAAAATGCATACATATAACTTTTCTTTAAATATTTATGCAAAAGCGTAAATAAGGCGACATAAGTTAAATTTGTAAATAAAACAGGGGATTATTATCATGAAACTTCCTGCTCTTTCAATAGATTTAGGATCGGCAAACGCCAGAATATATCAGCTTGGTGCCGGAGTAGTTCTTTCTGAGCCGAGTGTTATTGCCGTAAACGAAACAGGCAAGCGAACGGTAAAATGCGTCGGGATAGAGGCAAAAAAGCTGATTGGCAAAACGGTAGACGGTACCGTTGTAAGCTCGCCTGTGTTCGAAGGGTTTGTAGAGGATGAAAAGGGCGCTACGCTCATGCTTGAAAACTTTTTAAATAAAGTTACCTTAAAACGTTTAGGTAAAAGACCAAACGTGTTGTTTTCTGTTCCTTGCGGCGCTGAAAATTCAACAATAAAAAAATATGAGCGTGTTCTTAACCAATGCGATGTATATAATATATATTTTGTAGAATCTCCCGTGTTAACCGCGTTGGGAATGGGAGTTCCTCTTACCGAAGCAAACCCATGTTTTGTTATTGATATCGGCGGCGGATGCACAAAAATGGCTGCTGTATCGTTAGGTGGCGTAATTTCAGGCATAAGCGTTAACATTGGCGGAAAAAGCTTAGATAGAATGCTTGTTGACTTTGTTGAAGACGAATTCGGTTTAAAAATAGGAATGCTTACGTCCGAAAGGTTAAAAATACAAGTTGGCAGTTTGCTTGAAAACGACAATACTGAAATGATTGTAAATGGGCGTGATACGCTAAGCGGAAAACCGCGTGCCGTGGTTATACGATCAAGCGATATTTTGCCTCCGATAAAAGAGTTTTTTGATAAAATATTCCAACTTTCAAGCATGGTAATGGCAAAACTTCCCGCCGAAATATCTGCCGATATTCGTAGGTCGGGCGTATATTTTGCGGGCGGAATGTCCAAGTTTGTCGGGCTTGACGATTATTTTAGGTTTAACGTAGGTATTCGCGCTAATATAGGCGAAAATCCCGAACTTGCCACAATACTTGGTGCAGGCAAGGTTGCCGGTAACGAAAAATTATTAGCATCGCTTAATTTGAATAAAAGATAATTTACTAAACAAAAGCGCCAAGTTTTTACGCATTTTTTGCTGTGCGGATTAACTGTGTTTTGCTTAGTATATACACAATAAAAATTGGTTTGAGTTTTTTACTCAAGCCGTTTTTTTTATAATTTTTCAGCTTAAAACAATTCAAAATCTCATTTGTTTAGGAAAAAACATTCATACTTTTATAGTCTGAAAATAAAAAGATTAGAATAAAAATAAACACGGCGGCATAGGTTAAAGTAAAATAATCTTTGTTAGGTAGGCGTATTCGTTATTCGACAATATTCGAACACATTCCTCAAAACAAGACGGAATTTTTCCATTTTTTAATAGTATAATCGGAGTTGCATTTAATGAGTATAAAAAGCCAATTTGTTAATTTATTAGGTGGGGTAATAGGTTGTTTAAATAAAATTAATCACTCGTCGATAAATAAAGTTAAACAAATCGAACAAACATACAAGCCGCGCAAAATTATAAAAGCAACATTTAGTTTGTTTATAGCGGCAACGGTGGTTATATCTGTGGTGTGTTTTAAACAAGTTTCGTATGCGGTATGTGGCTATACGTTAAAAAGTTTACCCATATATTCGGTTGCGCGAGATGATAAAAAAATTGCAATATCATTCGATTGTGCTTGGGGGAACGAGTACACTAAAAAGTTATTGCAAATAATGGACGAATACAACGTTAAGTGCACCTTTTTTGCTGTATCCTTTTGGGCTGAAAAATACCCCGACGACGTAAAAGAAATTGTTAATCGCGGTCACGAAATGGGCACGCATAGTAAAACGCACTCTTATATGAGCAAACAAACTGAAAAAGTTATCGCTGAAGAGCTTGATTATTCGGTTGCCGCAATACAAAACATTTGCGGACAAAATGTAACGTTATTCCGTCCGCCTTACGGTGATTATAACGATAGATTAATAGACTGCGTTTATAAAAAGGGATTATATCCGATTCAGTGGGATGTAGATAGTTTAGATTGGAAAAATCTTTCAGCAACGCAAATTTCTATGCGAGTAATATCAAAAGTAAAAAGCGGTTCAATTATTTTATGTCATAATAACGGTTTGCATACTGCCGAAAGTTTGCCGCTAATTTTTGCCGATTTGCAAGCCAAGGGGTACAAGTTTGTAAAAATAAGCGAACTTATTTACAAAGAAAATTATAAAATGGCAGCCAACGGCACACAAGTTTCCAACGAATAAAAACACAACAAACAAGATTTCGATAATTTAACAATTTTGTAATAATTAAATAAAGAACAAACATCTATCAGGCGGTAAAAACAACTAATGCATAGCCGCTAACTGTAAAAAGTAATAAAGCGTGAATACGCAATTGGAGGAAATAAATGAATTACATTGAGAAACAAAACAACAAAGTGTACATTTTAGGAACGGTACTCACTCAAGCTGTTTTTTCGCACGAGTTATATGGTGAGGGATTTTACGAAATGAACGTTGGCGTAAAACGGTTGTCCGGTCAAGACGACATACTCCCCATAACCATATCCGAGCGTTTAATCGAGGCTAACAAACTCGGTATCGGTTCAGAAATTTGTGCAATAGGGCAATTCCGAAGTTATAATAAAATGTGTGACGGAAAAAGTCGCCTAATGCTTACCGTTTTTGTTCGCGAGCTTTGCGAAACGTATTTTACTAAAAATCCTAACAGCATAGCGTTATCTGGCTATATATGCAAACCACCCATATACCGAACGACGCCTTTCAATCGTGAAATAACCGATATTTTGCTTGCGGTTAACCGTTCATATAATAAATCCGATTATATTCCATGCATTGCTTGGGGCCGCAACGCGCGCTTTGTAAAAAATCTTTGCGTAGGCGATAAACTTGCATTATCCGGTAGAATTCAAAGTCGCGAATATAACAAAAAAATAAGCGAAACTCAAAGCAAAACTATGATCGCTTACGAAGTTTCGGTATGTCGCCTTGCGGCATACGATAGTGCCGATGATTTTGATCTTAACCTCGATTTTGGCGACAACAAGAGCAAAGATGAATCTTGTCGCTTTATAATATAAGCTGATTTATCGTGGAATAACTGCAAATAAATGTTTAAAGAGTTCAATAACTTTAAGGTCTAAGATAAACTATGTAATATACCATAAAATCACCTTGCTTATTGGCATAGCTTGACAAATAGCCGCAAAATGTGTTACAATAATAATTGTCATTATAGTATTTAAGCAAAAGTTTTTTATAAAAGCCTATATAGGAGGAAAAACATATGAAAAGAACTTGCGACTTTTTAAAAGTAGCAGGAACATATTATCTTGCCACGGTAGATGGGGATCAGCCGAGGGTGCGCCCCTTTGGCACCGCACATATTTTTGAAGATAAGCTGTATATTCAAACGGGTAGGTTAAAAGCCGTTTCCAAGCAGATTGCACAAAATCCAAAAGTAGAAATTTGTGCTTTTAAGGATGGCGTATGGTTGCGCCTTTGTGGCGAACTTGTAGAAGACGATCGGCTACAAGCTAAAAAATCTATGTTGGACGATTATTCCAACCTTCGCACCATGTACGACGAAAACGATTCCAACACTCAAGTTTTTTATTTTAAAAATGCCACTGCAACATTTTATTCGTTCACATCGGCACCCGAGGTTGTCAAGTTTTAATCTTTTTAACGACAATAAATTTAAGCTAAATAATTATGGATAATTAAACTTCGAAAAATTATTTAATAGTCACAAGAAAAATAAAAAAAAGTAAATGTTTTTTTAATGGCGAGCAGATTTTTTTCTTCTTGTTATTGTACTCAATAACGCAAAAGAGGAGTGAAAAAGATTAAAAACACATAATTGTCATAAAAAAGGTAAATAAAAAAAGAAAGTGGTAAAAATGCTTGAAAAAAATAAAGAAAAAAGAAAAAAAGAGTAAAAAATTGTTGCAAAATAAAAGAAAGTGTGGTATACTCAAATCATACTCAAACGATTGATATGGAGGTTGAATGCTTTGGCGAATTACACCAAGCAACAATTTGAAGCAAAAAAGAATGCGTTAATGGAATTGTGTTACGATTGCTTTGCAGAATACGGCTTGCACGGAACGGGCATAAGAGCGCTAGCAAAATATAGTAATTGTACCACAAATATGTTGTACACATACTTTACTAATTTGGACGATTTAATAGTGCAATCCACGGCGTACTGCATGAAAAAGGTTGAGGACGACTTCATGAAGAAGGCTCCCACTACAGTAGAAGAATTGTGGAAGTTTGTAGAAGAAACGCCATATTGGACGGCGAAAAAACACGGCAAACGTTATAGGTTAATGTACCAAGTGTACACTCATCCTAAATACCTAAATGAGGGAAAGAAATTTTTTGACGGGGTAGATAAGCGTTACTGTGAATATGCGGAATTTTTGCAAAACAAACTAGGCATTCCGCAAGACAAGTTAACACCGTTCATATTTATATTAATACGGGCGTGCGTTCATTACGCATTATTCGAGGATGAGTTTTACTTAAAAGCGCAAATCTCGATATTGAAAGAAAGTTTGCTCTTATTTATGGAAAAATACAAAGGGCAAATGTCGCAAGTAGCAACACAAATAACCGAATAAAAGTAAAAAAATGGCGTAGGGGTTAGTCTTTACGTCTTTTTAGCATAAATAAGTCCTTTTAAAAGACTTATCGTACAAATTTTGCATAAGCGAAAATAACACTTAAACCACCAACCAAGCAACAATAAAGGACAACTTCACTAGACGGTATGGTGGTTGTATTTTACAAAAAATAAGAGGGGTCGTCCCCAAACATAAAAAGCCCTAAAGGAGAGAACAATATGAAAAAAAATCTAACATGCGTAATATTCGGCATAATAACATGTGTAATGCTAAGTTTTGGCATAAGCGGCATGGTATATGCGGCGGATGTAACAGTGCCCGAAAGCGCCATAAGCGTTGGCGATTTTTCTTTAAATAATTTTACCGTTACAGTAGGTAAAAATACGACGCAATTACAGTTTAACAATGCAAACGGTACATTTGAAAGTTATAAATTTGCACTCTGTAAAACGGACGGCAGTTTATACAAAGAATATGTTACTTTAACCGAAGCATTAGCCGATGTAAAGGCGGCAGAACAAAGAACGCTAATAAAACTTTTAGAAGATATGCAAAGTGAGCAAACTGTAACTGTTGGCGGCATTACATTTGACCTAAACAGTTTCAGTGCACAATTAAACGTCGGTGCCGAAATCGAAATTAGCGGCTATGGCGAGCTTAAGTTAAATTTAAATGCAGGAGCAAACGTTAAAGTTAGTCCTTTTGTATCAAAGTATATTATATTAAGCTTAACGGTAAACGATGCCACCGTAAAAGCAGAACTTGATACGTATGTAAAAGTGTTATCGTTTAACGGCGAATCGCAAAACAAAACGCTTGCCGAGTATTTGAAAGACCGAAAAACATTTATCGATGCCGAGAACAACAAAATGCTGTATGCAGACGTTCAAGCATTAAAAACATATAACGGTGTGTCTACAGTCGAGGGCGAAACCGATAAATACTTAACGGTATCAGACTGTTCTGCATGCGTTATAGACCAAACAACCGCCAAATGTAATTACTGTGGTCATCAATTCGGTTCAGCAATAATTTTTTCCAATGGCAATTTATACGACCATTACGAGACCTTAAGCGATGCTTTAACCGAGGTAAAGGACGTAAAAAGGTTTACCGACGCAACGGTAAAATTGTATAAAGATGATACCGATTCCCAAGACATAAAGGGAGGTAGCTTTACGCTTGATGCAAACGGAAAAAATATTGGGTTTTTGCGTGTGGAAAGCTCTAATATAACAATAACGGGTAACGGCACACTTAAGGGTTCTAGTGTAAATTCGCTCGGTATATCAGATTCAGTGGTGGTTATAGAAAACGGTACAATAGAGAAGCAAGTAACAATTGGTTATGACCCGAAAAAATCAATTGATGAAAAAAATACGCTTACTATAAAGGATGGTACTTTTAATGGCGCGATAAGTGTAAAGAACGGTACATTAAACATAGAAGGCGGTACTTTTAATGCTGCAGTAAGCAATGATATCAATCAGACGTTAAAGTCAGTGGTAGATATATCGGACGGTATATTTAATGGCGGAGTAGGCTTTGTTAAAAATATAAAAGACGGAGCACAAGCCTCGCTAACGATTTCATGCGGAGAATTTAGTTCGATTTCTTTTAGCGGCTTTACTCTCGGTGAGATAGTACCAGAAAATGTTGTATGTGTATATAAGGCAAGTGACGGAGTTATTCCTCCTACTTTACCACAAAAGCTCTTTCAAAATATCCTAATAGGAAGGGTAAAAGTAGAAAGCAGGGACGGTACAGGAGCATTAACCACTCGCAAATATTATTCTAGTTTGGAGCAAGCTTTAGAAAAAGCAACCGCAGGCGACACAATTACCCTTAAATTTGATGAAACAATAGATAAATCTTTAGTAATCGAAAAAAATCTCACGCTTGATCTAAACGGTTTTGCCCTTACAATGAGCGGAGCCGATAGTGCAATCAAGGTAAAACAAAACATAACCTTTAATGTAGTAGATAGCAATTCCACAGCAACGCATACCAACGCATTGTTGCCAAAGGGCGGCGTAATAATAAACACCAACCAAGGCGTTGTTTTCGGCGGGGGAATATATGTTGAAGAAAACGCCAAGCTAAAAATGAGTGGCGGATCAATATATGGTTGCAAAGCAACAACGGGCGGAGCAATATATGCATTAGGTGATGTATACATATCGGGCAATGCATTAATAACTGAATGTGAAAACGGTATAGTTATAGACCAAAGCGGTATATTATATGCCGACGGCGGCAAAATACAAAGTAATATAACAGTCGGTACAATAGCAAAAGCAGAAGCCAATAGCAACATAACAGAATTTTACGGTGCAGTTACGGCAAGCAATGTGCAAACGGGTATGTATTACTTTAGTGAAGAGCAAATGCAAGGCTTGCAGATAGATAGTGGATATTTCAAGGTAAGCTATTATAACGGCGAAAGCTTGATTGCAACGCTTGTTTTAAAGCAAGGCAATGTAGCAGTAGCGCCCGGTCAAAAGGTAACGCTCAAAAATTACACGTTTATTTGTTGGGCAACCGAGGATGGCGAAACATATGAGTTTACCAAAGGCGTAACGCAAAACATAAAGCTTATAGCCAAGTGGGCTGCCACGCAAGATGACGTAGCCGAAATAATAAAGCAGCTTGAAGACGCAAAGAAAGAGTTGGAAGAAGCCACGCAAAAAGGCGATGCCGATTTGAACAGCAAAATAAGTGATTTAAGCGCAGCGTTAACTACAGCCGAAAAGGCGTTAAATGATGCCGATAAAGCAAACAAAGAGGCATTAGAAAAGGCACTCGAAGCAGCCGAAAGCGCATTGCAAAAGTCAATAGATGCGGTACAAGACAATTTGGAAAAAGCGCAAGCCGATTTGCAAACCGCAATTGAAAAAGGCGATAGCGATTTGAACAGCAAAATAAGTGATTTAAGCGCAGCGTTAACTACAGCCGAAAAG
>CAZPFZ010000039.1:0-9462 GCA_964585955.1 uncultured Acidiphilium sp. | reverse complement strand
ACCTTCACCGGCCGTTAGCCGGCACCCTGCTTTGTGAAGCTCGGACTTTCCTCGTGACGGACACTATTCCGTCCCGCAACCGCACAGTCGACTCAAACAATTATATTTTATCATATCGCGCCTTTTTTGTAAAGCATACAAAAGTGTTTTTTTAAAAGACGCATTTGTCCTTTTAAAAGCTTTTATTGTTAAAAATTAGCCTATACCCCTTACCGAATGCACGCTACTTTTTTACCGACTGCCAATTTCCGCTTAAAACTTGAGAATCAAACTGCTTAATATAGTTTTTGTTTTGCAATGCTTTTTGCTCGGCAACAACTATTAAATTATCAAGTAAAGCTGAAAATTCGCCCATTGTATTGCAAAACAAATAGTAAGCAAGCGATCCGGGGACAGCATTTATTTCGTTTAAATAAATTTTGTTATTCGATAGCAAAAAGTCAAACCTTACAATTCCCGAAAAATCGAGTTTTGCGTAAATTAGCCTTGAATAACGGTATATTTCGTTTTGCTGTTCTGCTGTAAGCTCCGCGGGGAAAATTCTACCTGTGCCGTTAGACTTGGCATTGCCGTATTTATCATCAAAGGTTAAAATATCGTTTGCGGTAACAGCTTCTTCAAGCGGCGATAAAACAACTTTTTCGCCGTTAAAATATGCTGCGCAGTTTATATCCCTTGCATCTGAAAAGTATTTTTCACAAATAACCTTATAACCGTAATTAAACGCCTCGCACAAAGCAGCAAACAAATCGTCTTTGCCGTCAACGCGTTTTATACCTATACTCGAACCTAAAGTAGCCGGTTTGACTATAACAGGCAAGCCCAACTTTTTCTCAATAAACCCAAGGGTTGCTTCCACACGAGAATAAAAAACCGATCGCTTTAAAACTATGTAATCGGAACAAGGCACACCCAACGCTTTTAAAACAAGCTTGGTATAATGCTTATCAATAGACAACACCGAGGCAAATAAATCGGGAGAAGCAAACGCAATATTGGACGCCTTAACGATAGCCGCAAGCGTACCATCCTCGCCCCCCTCGCCGTGTAAACAGTTTAAGGCGCAATGCAACTTACATATTTTTTTAATTTTTCCGTTTTTTATTCGATATAAATTATCATCACCCGAAATTAATGTAACAGGATAAAGTTTTTTGTAGTCAATCTCTTTATAAAAATCAAGATTAAATAACAAATCGCCAGACCACATCTTGCCGAACTTATCAATAAATACGGCTATAGGTTGATTATCGCCACTTTTAAGGCAATTTAAAGTTAGAACACCGGTTATTACCGAAATATCGCGTTCGGGAGCGGTGCCACCAAAAAATACTACAATGTTTTTTAAAATAAAAAATTTACCTCCGCTGGTTTTAGCTTTGGTAAAAAATTTATTACATAGTATATACTATGATCTTTATATTAATAACGTTAAAAACAATAAAAACACTTTAACCTTAATTACCTAAAAATAACAAAGCATTAAGCAAATTTATCGGGCAAGTCGTTTTCAAACAAAACAACATCGCCTTCGCAAAGCATTTTTTTAAGTTTTTTCTTTGCGGATTCAAGATCTTTGCAAATAATTATATTTTCAGGATTGAAACCGCCGTCCACCAACCCATCTTGAATTCGGTATGTAGCAGATTTACCCACTAATACGGCTATATTGCAAACCTCCGCCATTTTTTTACCTAAACGATAATTTTCAAGATCTTCTTCTCTGCCAAGCTCTACAAGCCCCGGCGTTACGGCAATTTTTCTACCGCTAAAGCAAGAAAGTACTTGCATTGCGGCTGAAATACCATCCGCATTAGCGTTATAACTATCATCTATAATGGTAATACCACCCTTGCTTTTAATACATTCTAAACGGTGTTTTATGGGATTTAATCGACTTATAGCCCCACTTATCTCTTCCGGTTTAAGCCCGATTTCGTAAGCTATAGCTGCAGCAAGACAAATATTTGTTATATTATGCTTGCCCAAAAGCGAGGTATGGCAACGCACGCATTTATCGTACAAATGCAAGGTGAAATCGCTACCGTTACAGGTAGTTTTTATATCGTCGGCATAAACTGCAGGGCTATTGTTTAGTTGCGTTCCCGCAGGAATGCTTTTTATTTTGCAATCGGCAAACATGCTAGAAGTGTTTTCGTTATCTACCGTATAAGCAACAACGCCGTCACTCATACTTTCAACCAACTCATATTTTGTTTGACGTATTGCCGCTAGCGAACCGAAAGTTTCGAGGTGTTGCCCCACTATGCCGTTTATTATAGCGTAATCAGGCTTAACTATTGATGCAAGGTAAGATATATCGCCCATGTGGCGAGCGCCCATTTCTGCTATAAAAATTTGCGTATCGGGTTGCAGTTTTTTTACCGTTTTGCATATCCCCATTGGAGTATTATACGAACTTGGTGTGGCTAAAACCTTGTATTTTTCTTCTAAAATGGTTTTTAAAATTTCTTTTACCGAAGTTTTACCGTAACTACCGGTTATACCTATGCGTTTAAGCGTAGGATGCGCGCATAGTGTTTGCGTACATTTTGCTATATATTTTTTTTGGCGTTTATTCTCAAACGGTTTTGTTATATAATATGCCGCAATCACTAAAAACGGAACGCATACCGGCATGATGCATATAGTTACATAACGTATTCGCACAAAAAGTTGATTAAACCTAAGAGCAAAAGCTATTAAATTTGAGGCAATAACCAAAAGCATGCATGCAATAAATAAAACTGCTATGTATACGGCAATAAGTCTGCGCATTCTTGCCGTATAATTTAAAGGCACCTTTTGTATGCGTTTTTCTTCAGATTGGCGATAGCTTATAATAAATATAGCGTAAAAAATAAATCCGCAATAAATACTCCACTCGCCCTCTGAAAAGGCAAATGTGATATTAAACAACAAAAAAGCGAGAACGCTGAGCATGCTTACGGTTGCTAATCTGCGCAAATAAATATTATCGCGCCGACGCAACCATTTAAAATAGCCTGAGCGTTCGTAGCCCGACTGTTGCATAATTTGAAGAAATTTATAGGACACTGAAAGCAAAAGCAAAGTATTACATATGCTCATTATTAACCCAACAAGTATGGGATAACTTGAAAAAAGCAAGGCTATATTTGCTTTTTCATCAAAGAATTGCATCATAACAAAAACTCCCTCACGACATAATTAAACTCGGTATAATTATCTAAAAAACAAAAATGTCCACAGTTTTTCATAGCGTAAGTTTTACAATCGGATATATTTTTAGTTAATTTATTAGCAAGCGATATAGGCGTTTGTTTATCGTTTTCACCGAAAACGGCAAAAACAGGATTATGTATTTGCGGCAAAAGTCCGTCAAGGTATTGCCCGACGATTTTTTTAAAACTTTGCCGCATAACGCCATCAACCGCGTTGTAATCGGGTGAAAAAAATATTTTTTCGGCAACATTTTGCGGTAATATTTTTTTAGTAAGCGAATATCCCCTTCTTTTCAACACTTTTTTAAACGAAAACGCAGGCTTTAATCCTGCCGCTCCGCACAATACTATTTTTTTTGCCGCATTAGTTTTTTCGCTTGCCGCCTTTAAAATTACCCTACAACCGAACGAATGCGCTATTACATCCGGAATTTCGCCAACATAATTGATTAACGCATAATAATCGTTTACGTAATCATCCAAGGAATAGGGATATTGCATAGGCGTATTAGCGCCAAAGCCCTTCATATCTACGGCAAAAACGGTATAGTAACGCGAAAAAAAATCAATTTGAGCGGCAAATACCTCTTTGCAAGATAAATATCCGTGCAAAAAGACAATAGGTTTACCGCGTCCTTTTATTATAGCGGGCATTGTTACACGACTTTCTCCAAGCGGGTTTAAACAAGAACGGTTAAGTTGCAACACTTTTTTACAGTCCTGAAACACCGCGTTGTTTACGGAAAGCGTTTGCCCTTGCGAATTCATAATTAAATTCCCTTATACATAACTATTGCGTCTTCGGTATTTTCGTAATATTTTTTTCTTATGCCAACGGCTTTAAACCCCGTTTTTTCATATAGCGCCCTTGCGCCTAAATTGCTTACCCTTACTTCTAAAAAAAGATTTGCTACACCGATTTTTTTTAATTCGGCAATCGTTTCGTCAATAAGTTTAAGCCCTATATGCTGTCTTCTAAAATCAGGATGTACGGCTATAAGCGCGATATCGGCATCTTCTTGAGAAAAAATAACGCCGATGTACCCTATAACTTTATCGGTTAACTCGTTAACGGCAACCAAGCCTTTAAAATTTTCGGCACAAAAAGTTTCCTCTATCATATGTTCGCTCCAAGGCACCGAAAAACATAAATTTTCAAGCAACGCTATGGTAGAATTATCCTTTTGCTGCCATTTTCTTATAAACAAAGTTCTTCCTCCGCCTGACTTTTTTTAACATATAACGGAAAAACATTTTCTTCGTCGGTGAGCTCGTTATATTTAGCGTTAACCGCATTTTTTAAACCGGAAATTATATCAGCTTTAAAACAACCATTTTCCGAATTAATATCGTCTAAACAAACAAATTTATATTCGTCCTTATAATCTTCTAACTGCTCTTTGCTCAAAAAACATGCATTTAAAGTAGTTTTTTTGTTTTTATATCCCGCCGCATAGTAATTGCCGTGTTTGGCGTTTATCAAGCAAAGCGCATTGTCGGGCGCATTATCACTATATGCAAGCAAGTCAAACGATGTTAACGGCAAAACCTTTTTGTCGTTTGAAAAAGCAAGCGCCTTTACAGCGGAAACACCTATTCTTATACCTGTAAACGACCCCGGCCCTGTTACAACAACAAAAAAATCTAATTGATTTAACGCAAGTCCGCTTTGATTAAGGCATTCTTCTACATAAGGCATAAGCGTTAACGAATGTTTTGTGTTGCAACCTTTTAGGTAACGCGTAATAATTACATCTTCGTTTTTTGCGGCAACTATTAAATCGCCGCTTGCATCTATAGCAAGGTATTTCAAAACTCTATGCTCCTTTTGTTTTCAGACAATTTTGTTATTTTTACGGTAATTGCCGTATCGGGAATGACATCGGATATATTTTCGCTCCACTCTATAACACAAATTCCGTCGGCATAAAAATAATCGGTTAAACCCAAAGCCTCTGCATCTTCTCCGCAAGAAAGCCTATAACAGTCATAATGATATAAAACACCGTCGTAATCGTTCATATAGGCATAGGTAGGACTTGTTATTGTTTGTGTTATGCCCAAAGCTTTAGCCATACCCTTAACAAACACTGTTTTACCCGCACCCATTTCGCCTTTTAACAATACAACATCACCTTTTTTTAGTTGTTTTGCAAAATTTTCGCCCGTTTTTTCGGTCTGTTTTGCGGATTCGCTGATTATTACCATAAAAGCTCCTAAGGCAAAACGAAAAAATATAACACTTGCCTTAAAACGGATATAGAGAAAAACAAACTTTCTCGTGCGGGACACGCATCATATCCGATTAAAAAATTTAATACCATTATATATTTTTATGGTAAAAAAGTCAACTTATTCTTTTCGTAAATATGCGTTAAATGCAATACCGTAAATTAAGCCGAGAATCATTGCATAAAGATAGAGCAAAAATACACTTATAAACGAAAAAGTAATAACGTTACTGTTTGCATTTTTAAAATTAAGGTAAATAGAAAAAAACAAACCAACAACTTCCCAAAACAAAAAGGTGAAAACAACTCCCTTTTTTACAAAAATAAAATTCTTTTTGCCGCGCGGCGCCGCAAATAAGTGTAACATTATAGAAACGCACGCATAAACAAAAAGCGTAATAAAAAAACCGACGGCATTTGCAAAACTTTTATCGAGCGAAAAAAAACTAATAAATTTATCGGCAAACACATTGCAAAACAAAGCCGAAAACATTACCGTTTGCACGCATAACAAATACAAAAGGGAAAAAAGCCGGTGCGGCAATGAAGAGTTACTTAAACAATCATAAATATTTTCACCGACATAAATTAGATGAAAATAAAAATGAGTGGCAGAATACACGGAAAAAAGTATTAGCAAAAAAGTTCCAACGCGCTCGTACGCCGCAGCGTTAAAATTGGCAATTTGCTCTTGCGGCACTTTAAAGATTGAAAAAAGCCCGTCAACTAACCTCGGCGACAAATTTAATTTTTCCGCGACTAAATACAATATGCCAAAAAAAGGCACTATCCCGCCGAACAAAAAAAATGCCAGTCCGCCGGCATAAACTCCAAGATGCTTGCCTTTGCAAAATTTAAAAAAATCCCTAACAAAAACAATAACTTTTGTAAATTTCATATGTAAAATTCCACACGGACACAATTTGCGATATGCCTTTTTGCAAAAATACAAGAAGTTGAAGCCTTGCTTGCAAGGGGCTGAAACTTCGCAGTATTTCAAACTGTGATACCGATTTTTTTTATAAAAAAGCGGTGGTTTGCGTTAGCAAACTTGATTTGCGATTTTTTGAGCAAATCATCATCACATAGTTTTTAATGCCTCCGCTTTTACCCGATAATTCTAAATTGCTTCACAGATTTTGCCTTTGCCTTAATATAAATTTCAAAGCCGTTTTCGGTTGCGGCGATATTAACTTGGGTCTGTCCGATTAAAGCAAAAAAATCGGATAAGGTTAGCTCTACTTCGTGCGCAACGGTTTTTTCTATACCACTTGAAACGCCCATTCGGTCGGTTTTAATAATATTGCACGCCCTTTTTAATTTATCAGAAGAATTATTTCTCATTTTTACCCCGCTAAAACGCTTAAACCATCTTTTTTATTTTTCGTTTTATACTACCTTTTATGCCCGTATATTCTTTTTCGGGATCGTTAAGTTTTAATTTCTTACCGATTATATACGCCGCAAGTCGCTTAAAAGATTGTCCCACGGGCAAATAATCGGGTAAAATGCAGTTATCGTTTGTTAAAATTAAGTCATCGTAAGGTATAATGCCTATAACACGCGTTTTTAACAAAGCTTCTATCTCGCTTGCCGTCAGCATGCTTTTTTCAACCATTAAATCACCGCGCGCCATATTAACCACAACCGATATTTTATTTAAATCGTACGTTCTTAAAACGGACAAAACTTTATCGGCGTCACGTACGGAAGAAAGTGACGGAGTAATAACTACAATCGCACTATCGGCGGCATGCACCGCGCGGTGAAAACCAACATCTATGCCGGCAGGACAATCGAGCAAAACATAATCGAAGTTTTGCTTTAACCCCTCAAAAAGCATTTTTATGTTGGTTCCGACCATAGCTTCGCCCCCCGCCGCATTTGCGGAAGAAATCATATACAAATTTTTCATACCGCATTCGACAAGCGCTTGGCTGGCACGGCACCTGCCTTCGAGAGCGTCGGTCAAGTCGAATGAAATTTTATCCTCCACCCCCATAACAATATCAAGATTATTTAACCCGAAATCAAGATCGCACACAATTGTCCGCTTGCCCTTGGCTGCAAGTTTTGCGCCCAAATAGGCAGCCACCGTAGTTTTACCGACGCCGCCCTTACCCGAAGTAATTACTATTGTTTCGCCTTTTGACATTTTATTACACCGCCGCAATTATCTTTACTATGCTTTAGAGAATTTAATCCGTTAAGCCTGAAATACATCCTTTTTACCTATTTTTGCAAAATATTGCCCTTAGTATGTGCATAAAACACGTAAGTTTGTTGCTCTAATGTCTATTTATTAAAATATTAACATAGAGTCTTTGTAATAATTTGCTTTTTTTTAGCAAATTTTATACGCAAATGTCGGTGGCGGCATACTTTTAACTAAAAAAATTTTTATTTTTTATTCATCGACCTCCTCTTCATTTTTTTTACAATTACAAGGTTTGTGCTTTAATTTAACAAGTATAGCATCCTCGCCTATTTTTTCAATATTGCAAGGCGATAAAACAATTTTATCTGCCATAAACATGCAAATACTCGGACTAACGGTAAAATTAACAAAACAGCACTGCGGAAAGCTCACTGTTATATCGGAAATTTTTCCGAGTTTTTTGCCGTCCTCTACACTTATTACCGTCTTTTTTTTAAGATCTTCTAAACTATATTCCACTTATATCTCCTAAATAACTTATATACATATTTTACGACTAATGCATAAATAAATATGTAAAAAAATCGCATTATTTTTTTTTGCTTGACCATACTTTTATTATGCTTATAATTTTTTTGCGGGCAATAATTTTATATTTTATTTTACTTGCTGTTATGCGACTTATGGGCAAACGACAAATTGGCGAAATGCAACCGTTTGAGTTTATAATAACTCTGCTAATATCTGAACTTGCCTGTATACCTATGGCGGACGTATCTATTCCGTTGTCATACGGAATTATATCCGTACTTGCGGTTTTTATATTGCATCAAATAATGTCTTTGATAGAAAGGTCGGGTAACCCCATAAAGTTTTTAATAAGCGGAAAGCCTTCTATTGTAATTAGCCCGAAGGGCGTTGATTTAAAAGAACTTAAAAAAAATAATATGGGCGTAGAGGATTTAATAGAGGCTATGCGCTCCAACGGCTATTTTGCTTTTGACGACGTAAAATATGCCATATTTGAAAGCAACGGCAAATTAAGTACTCTTGAAAACAAAGAAAAAGATATTAACGGTGCTTTGCCTTACATTATAATTAACGACGGAAAGACAAATAACGATAATCTTGCTAAATTTGGGTACAACTTAACCGAGTTGTTAGCAGGCATTGGCGAAAAAATAGACATAAAACAAATAGAAATTTTAACCTTAGACGAAAACGGTAGAGTTTATTTGCAAAAAAAGCATAAAAAATACAGCATTTACAATTTAGGGGGATCGGCCAACAATGAATAAATCTATTTTAACAACGGTTATAGCCTTAGTCTTGCTTTTTTCGGCAGCTCTTGCCGAAAACAAAAAAATAACAAACACCTTTGACGGGTTTTACAGTTTTTTAGAGCAAACGGAAATTAAACTAATACGAAAACAATTTAATCTTCAGGATGCGTGCGCCCTAAAAGATTATTGGCTAACGCAAAAAAGAACGCTCCATATATGGATCCCGCACAACGAAATAAAGGAGATAGATTTATGGTTAGGCGAAACGGTTGCTTACACGCAAATTGAAAAATACGACGAAGCGCTTACAAAAATACAGGTACTAAAACTTTTATGCAAACAAATACCCACAACTTTTTCTTTAAAACCCGAAAATATTTTTTAATAGCCAACTAAAAAAATAGTAAAACGGCTTCAAATATATTTAATACGCTAACTTTTATACCAATTATGCCTTGCTTTAACTTTTGTTGCATAACTTTTTTAGTAATAACCGTTTTTTATTTTTTGCGCCTCCGTTTTTAAATGCTTGACATATAAACGGAGGTGTATTATAATTAAAAGAAAATGCAGGTGTAGTTTAGTGG
>CAZPFZ010000038.1:0-9549 GCA_964585955.1 uncultured Acidiphilium sp. | reverse complement strand
TAGGTAGACCTAAGCATTTTTATTCCATTTATAAAAAAATGCAAAAGGGCAAAACGCTTGACCAAATTTATGACTTAACCGCTGTACGCGTTATTGTCGAAACTGTCGACGAATGTTACGAAATTCTCGGCAAAATCCACAAAAAATGGAAGCCTATCCCGGGTAGAATTAAAGATTATATCGCAATGCCCAAGCCGAATATGTATCAAAGTTTGCATACAACGGTTGTTACAAGTTTCGGACAAATTTTCGAAATTCAAATACGTACTTACGAAATGCACCGTACTGCCGAATTTGGTATAGCGGCGCATTGGAAATATAAAGAAAAAAATTCCGAAACAGAAGAAACCACTTTCGACCATAAACTCGATTGGATACGCGAAGTTATGGAGTGGGAGGGCGGCTTAAAAGACGGAACCGAGCTTATTCAGTCGCTCAAAGGCGATATTTACGATAGCGAATGTTTGGTTTTTACACCTAAAGGCGAAGTTGTTAGTTTAGTTAAAGATCCCACGCCCATAGATTTTGCCTACCGTATCCATACCGAGGTCGGCAACCGTTGTGTCGGTGCAAAGGTTAACGGTAAAATAGTACCGCTCAATGCTGTTTTGTCAACGGGTGACGTAGTAGAAGTTCTCACTTCAAAAACATCAAAAGGTCCTTCGTGGGATTGGTTAAAAATAGCAAAATCATCGGGCGCAAAAGCAAAAATTAAGGCGTTTTTTAAACGTCAAATGGCTGATGAAAAAATTAAAATCGGCAAAGCCATGCTCGAAAACGAGGCAAAAAACAAAGGGTATCAATTCGGTAATCTACTAAATCCCGTCAGCTTTGCTGCGTTAAGTGCAAAAATGTCCTTTTCAACCGTGGACGAAATGTACGCTGCAGTCGGTTGCGGCGCGGTTACAATAAATCAAGTTTTAATTAAACTTATCGATTTTTATAAGCCGGTTAATAGCGAGATCGATAATCCAATAGAAGGCAAGCATGTAATTTATAAACATAAAGTTTCCAGCGACGGTGTTGTCGTAAAGGGAATGGAAGGTTTACTCGTCCGCTTTGCGGGGTGTTGCAATCCCGTACCCGGCGACGAAATAGTAGGATTTATATCGCGCGGCAGAGGGGTATGTATACACCGTGCCGATTGTCCTAATATGAAAAACGAAGATGCATCAAGAATATTAGAGGCAAAATGGTCGGGTAAAGAAGGTAGTTATACCACAAGTATAAAAATTACCGCTGCCGAAGATGCACCTTTGCTTTCAATCGTTTCCGCAATAACAACCAAACTCGGCTTGTTTATTACGGCAATTAATGGTAGAATAGATACAAAAATGCACGTAGCCATAGTAGATATGACTATAAAATTAAACAAAAAGGGCGATTTAGAAGATTTGCTTGGCAGGCTTAAAGAAAAACCTGAAATAATAGACGTATTCAGAACGGTTATTTAAAACAGGTGTGCAACTTTGCTTGCAATGGTTTGTAAGTAACGTTGTGCCATCGTTAGACGATATAATTGAGCGGAGGAAATATGAATATAAAAGTTGAAACCGTTGTAAGTGATTTAAGTCACGAAAATTGTTATATAGTATATAACGATATTAACGAAAATGCTTTAATAATCGACCCCGGTGCCGACTTTTTAAAAATATCGCAAGCGGTTAAGTCTCTGAAAAAAGTCGTAAAAGCCGTACTTGTAACTCATTGTCATTATGACCACGTTTTAAGCGTTGCTTTATTCCAAAAACAAGGTGCAAAGGTCTATATGAGTGCAAGCGACGAGGACTTTATTTGCTCCGAACTAAATCTTTCCCCCTGTGTTTTAAATAAACAAATCGATCCGTTTATAGTTGATAATCGACTTATAGAGGGGAATTTGCAAATTTTTGGCTATAATGTAAGCGTGCTTTTTACACCCGGTCACACGCCTGGGGGCACCGTGTTTTTTATAGGCGATAATATGTTTAGCGGCGATACGTTGTTTAAGGATACGTTTGGCAGGTGTGATTTACCCGGCGGCAATATGGATGATATGGTAAAAAGTCTAAAAAAACTTTTTATTTTAACAAAGGATTATACCGTATATCCCGGTCACGGACAAACAACAACACTTTCTTGCGAAAAACAAAGTAATTACATACTAAAATATATAAATCATGGTAAAGACTAATATTGAACGGTTAGAAAACGAATTAAATGAAGAATTTTTTGAATTTTACGATGAAAACGGACCTGAAATAACCGTTTTTTTTCAAGAAAACAGCTTGCTTAATTATTGCGTTACTTGCGGCGAACTTAAAAAAGAGTATTCTTATAAAGGAGAATATACTAACGAGCTTGAGCATAAACGCGTAATAAAGCAGTACGCAAAGTTGTGTTTATACGAATTTATCGTACAGTTAAGCAAAAAAAGTTTACCTTGGGGTGCGTTAACAGGCATTCGTCCTACAAAGTTGTATTACCGAGAGGGCGAGCACGCACAAGAATTTTTAAAAGATCTTATGCATGTTTCGCCTAAAAAGTACGAAAAACTTAATTTAATTATTCAAGCGCAAAAAGCATATTACGAACAAAACGAAAACAATATAGACTTTTTTGTAAGTGTTCCGTTGTGCCCTAGTAGATGCCTTTATTGCTCATTTATTTCAAACGAAATTGGTAAGGTAAGTGCCGTTAACGAATATATAGAGGCACTTTGCCGCGAAATTAAAGCTTCTTTGCAATTCAAAGGCAACCTTCGCAGTGTGTATATTGGCGGTGGTACGCCTATATCGTTACCGCTTAAACAGCTTGAAAAACTTTTAAAATGTATAAACGTCAGCGGCGTTGAATATACCGTCGAAGCAGGTAGACCCGACTGTATGACCGAGGACGTATTAAAACTGCTAAAAGATTATTCCGTCAACCGAATATGTGTTAATCCGCAATCGTTTAACGATAAAACGCTTGAAATTATAGGGCGCAAGCATACGGGCAAACAGGTTATAGAAAAATACGAGCTTGCAAAAAAATACGGTTTTTCAATAAATATGGACTTAATAGCCGGGCTTCCGTTAGAAAATTTTGAAATGTTTTCAACCAGCTTGCAAACGGCACTAAGTTTAAAGCCGGATAACATTACCGTTCACACGCTTTCTCTAAAAAAAGGTTCGGTTCTTCGCGAATTGTGCGCACGTTTGCCCGAAGGCGAAATAGAAAAAATGATAGACTACTCCGACGAGCTTTTGTTTGCACACGGTTATAGACCTTATTATTTATATAGACAAAAATACATGGCCGGCAATCTTGAAAACACAGGATATTCCTTGCCCGGTAAAGAATGTGTTTACAATATAGACGTAATGGAAGAAATAGCGCAAAACGTAGCTTGCGGAGCAAATGCCGTCAGCAAATGTGTAGACTTTAACAGTCAAACCATAAAACGTTGCGGCTCGCCTAAAGATATTCCTTCATATATAAACAAGGTTGATGAAATTATTAGCGAAAAACAGCAGCTTTTTAAGAAATTACTTTAAAGGGGTATTAATTTTTTTTAAAGTTGTATTATGCTTTGAGCATTACAAAAAAAGCGAGATGTTAGCCGAATGATAACATCAAAATCAAGCCTATATTTTAAGTTTAAAGTAAAAATGAAGCATATTTTTTAATTTTCATATTATAAATTCGTAAAAACGCATAAAAATCAATTTACATTAAAAATGTTTTATGTTAAAATATGTATGTACTTTGTCAAGGTGAGGTTAACATATTTAACCGTCGCGAGTACTCGACGCACAGCTTTGGCAAAAGCGAATATAATCCATAGGAGGATAAAGTAAATGGATAAACAAGCAATTATCGAAAAGTACAAAGTTACGGAAAACGATACCGGTTCCGCAGAGGTTCAAGTTGCGTTATTAACTGAAAGAATCAATCATCTTAACGCACATCTTGCCGAAAATCCTAACGATAATCATTCTCGTCGCGGTCTTTTAAAAATGGTCGGTCGCAGAAAAGGTTTGCTTGACTATCTCAAACAAAGAGATATCAACAAATACAGAGAGCTTATCGGCAAACTCAATTTAAGAAAGTAATAAAAAGGGGGAGCGGACTTTGCTCCCCTTTTTTAAAGTTTACCCAACGGGTAATTGCAAAACATGCAAAGGCATAACCTTTGCAAATTTTCATAAAGCTGTGTTATATTCAACTTTAAGGCATATGTACGGCAAATTTTTAATTTGCGGCAAATTGAAACAATAAAGTATTTTAGTGAATAAAAGCGGCAAAAATATATGATAAAATACGAATAAGAAAAATGCGGTGCCGAAAAAAGAGTCGGTTAGCCGTTTCAGTATAACAGAATTAGTTTTAGGTCAAAAGGAGAACAAATGTTAGAAAATCACAAAATTTTTAAAACACAAATCGGTGGCAGGGAAGTCACCGTAGACGTAGGTAAATACGCTCAGCAGGCTAACGGCTCGTGTATTGTAAAATGTGGCGATACCGTTGTTATGGTTAACGCAACCATGAGCGAAGCTCCGCGTGAAGGTATGGACTTTTTCCCGCTCAGCGTAGATTACGAAGAGAAGATGTATGCCGTAGGTAAAATCCCCGGCGGATTTAAAAAGAGGGAAGGTAGAGCAAGCGATAAAGCTATTTTAACTTCAAGACTTATAGATAGACCTATAAGACCGCTTTTTCCTAAGGGGTTATTCAACGACGTAACGGTAATAGCAACTGCTTTGTCGGTTGATACCAACATTGCCCCGGAACCTTTCGCAATGCTCGGTTCATCAATCGCGTTAAGTATTTCCGATATTCCTTGGGCAGGTCCCACAGGTTCGGTAACCGTTGGTTTGGTTGACGGTAAATATATAATCAACCCCGATAGTGAACAAAGAGAAAAAAGCACTCTTCATTTAAACCTTTCCGGCACGAAAGATGCCATAATGATGGTTGAAGCAGGCGCTAAAGAAATAGAAGACGAAGAAATGATCGGCGCTATTTTGTTCGGTCACGAAGAAATTAAAAAACAATGTGCGTTCATAGAAAGCATTGTTGCCGAAGTTGGCAAACCCAAGAGAGAAATGGATCTTTACCATATTCCCGAAGATTTGGATGCCGCTGTTAGGGCATATGCAGGTGAAAAGCTCGATTACGCACTCGATACTTTTGATAGACAGGAAAGATCCGACCGTCAAGACGCCGTTGAAAAAGACTGCTTAGAACATTTTGCCGATATCTATCCCGATATGGAAAGAGAAATTAAGGACAGTCTTTACTATATAACCAAAGAAAAAGTAAGAGCAAAAATCACCAATGCAGGTGTTCGTCCCGACGGAAGACAGCTTACCGAAATCAGACCTATTTGGTGTGAACACGGCATTCTTCCCAGAGTACACGGTTCTGCCGTATTTACAAGAGGACAAACTCAGGTTATGACCACTTGTACGCTCGGCACTATGAGTGACATCCAAAAACTTGAAGGACTCGACGACGAAACAGCAAAACGTTATATGCATCATTATAACATGCCCGGTTATGCTTCCGGCGAAGCAAGAGGTTTAAAGAGCCCCGGCAGAAGAGAAATCGGTCACGGTGCTTTAGCCGAAAGAGCCTTAGAACCCGTTATTCCTTCCGAAGAAGAATTCCCCTATGCAATCAGACTTGTTTCCGAAGTTTTAAGTTCAAACGGTTCAACTTCTCAAGCTTCCGTTTGTGGTTCAACTATGGCTCTTATGGATGCAGGTGTACCCATTAAAAGACCTGTTGCAGGTATCGCTATGGGTCTTATCAAAGATACCGAAAGCGGAAAAGTTTCAGTTCTTAGCGATATTCAGGGGCTTGAAGACTTCCTCGGCGATATGGACTTTAAGGTAGCGGGTTCGGTAAAGGGTATAACGGCTATCCAAATGGATATAAAAATCAAGGGTATAGACGAAGCAATTTTACGTCAAGCTATAAAGCAAGCCAACGAGGGCAGACATTTTATTTTGAATAAGATGCTTGATTGTATTCCCGAAACTAACAAAGAGCTTTCTAAATACGCTCCCAAGATTATCACTTTCAACATTGATCCCGAAAAGATTAAAGACGTTATCGGTAGCGGCGGAAAAACAATCAACAAAATTATTGCCGAAACTGACGTTAAAATTGACATTAACGACGACGGAAAGGTTTACATTGCAACTTATGGCGAAAATCTTTCAAACGCTAACCGCGCTAAAGATATTATCATGGCTATCACGCGCGATCTCGAAGTAGGCGATATGTTTATATCCACCGTTGCAAGAATTTTACCCAAGATTGGCGCTTTTGTCGAATTAGCTCCCGGTAAGGACGGAATGATTCATATTTCCAAAATGAGCGAAAAGAGAATTGACAGTGTAGAAGACGTTTTAAATCTCGGCGATAAAGTTAAAGTTGAAATCATAAAAATCGGCGATAGGGGCATAGACCTTAAACTTTTAGAAAAGATCGAAGGCTAATTTTATAGCGTAATCTAACAAAATAACGGCTGTTGTTTGCATTAAAAATGCTAAAGGCACTTAGTTTTTAGTTTTTTGCAAGGGCGGCCTTTCTTTTTTATAAAGATTTTTATATTTTGCGTTAATAAAATTGATAGACGGCGTTTTTTATGTTAAAATAAATATCTAACAATAAAACAATAATTACCCTTTAATGTTAAGGAGCATAAAATGAAATTTACCGAATTCACGGTTGCAACCACATCCGAAGCCGAAGAACTCGTTGCCGATATTTTATGGCAATATACAACTTACGGCGTTGCTGTTTGCGATTATAAAGACGTAATAGAACTTATCGAAAATCGTCGCGAAACCTTTGATTATATAGACGAAAATCTTGTAAATGCAAAGCAAAGCGGAGCTTTAGTTAAGGCTTATGTAGAGCTTTCTCAAACACAAGAAGTTTCAAGCGCGCTTAATGCAGATTTGTCGCGTTTAATGCAAAATTCACAAGGTTATATAGATTGCGGCACTTTAGAAGTAATCAAGCGCGAGGTAGAAGGTGACGATTGGATAGAAATATGGAAAAAACATTTTAAACCCATAAAATACGGTAAAATCGTAGTATGCCCAAAATGGATAAATTATGAAAAAGCTGACGGAGAAGAGGTTATTTATATCGATTCAAACATGGCTTTCGGTACGGGCGAACACGAAACTACTTCAATGTGCATAGAGCTTATAGAAGAATACGCCAAAAAAGAAACCGTAGTTATGGATATTGGTACAGGTAGTGGAATACTCGGTATTGCCGCGGTAAAATTAGGCGCAAAACACGCCGTTATGACGGATATAGATCAAGTTGCTGTATTAAGCGCGCGCCACAACGCCGAAATAAACGGTGTAAAAAATTATTGCGATATAATAAAGTCGGACTTAATTAACGGCGTTAACGATGTTTGCGATCTTGCCGTTGCAAACATTATGGCTGAAATACTCGTAAGACTAACCGACGATATATCCGTTCAGTTAAAAAAACAAGGTTTGTTAATAATGAGTGGTATTATAAAAAAGCGTTTAGATTTTGTTATTAAGAGCTTTGAAAGTAAAGGGTTTAAGCTTATAAAAACCGTTTGCAAGGGCGAATGGTATGCCGTAGTTATGCAAAATATGGGGCTATAGGTCGATTATCGGGGTATAAGTATGAAAGCAGTGGTATTTACGCTGGGTTGTAAAGTAAACAGCCGTGAAAGTGCTTCTTTAATGGAAGGACTAAAAGAAAAGGGTTACGATGTAACCGATAAAATAGAACAAGCCGATTTATACATAATAAATACATGCGCAGTAACTGCCGAAGCCGAAAAAAAATCAAGGCAAGCTATAGCAAGAATGCGTAAGTATAATCCTTGCGCTCCCGTTTACGTATGCGGTTGCGCTTCTCAAAAAAATCCCGAAGCTTTTCGCGAAAAGGGTGTTAAGGTGGTTATTGGCGCAAAATCTAAGGATAAGCTTATTGAATTACTCGATAAAGACGGTATTTTTATAGAGCAGTCGGATGTTTATTACGAAAAATATATTCCTTGTAAAACTTCAAGAACGCGCGAATATATAAAGGTGCAGGACGGTTGTAATAATTTTTGTTCTTATTGCATTATTCCATACTTGCGCGGGCGAACTCGTTCGCGAAAAATCGAAAACGTTCGTGCCGAAATTGCAGCGTTAGCTCCTGCCGAAGCCGTTATAACGGGTATAAATATATCCGCTTATCAAGATGGCGAAAATGGACTTAGCGAACTTATAGCCGCACTTAATGATTTTAATTGCCGTATAAGACTGGGTTCGTTGGAGGTAAATGTTATTGATGAAAAGTTGCTTGATGCAACAAAACAATTAAAAGATTTTGCCCCGCATTTTCATCTATCGTTGCAATCCGGTAGCGATTACGTTTTAAAAACAATGAACCGTAAATATACGACGGATGAATACAGTCAAAAGGTTGAGCTTATAAGAAAATACTATCCTGATGCCGCAATTACAACCGATGTAATAGTCGGATATTCAACCGAAACTGAAGAATATTTTGAACAAACCGTTAATTTTTGCGAAAAGGTCGCATTTGCCGATATTCACTGTTTCCCGTATAGCGTAAGGGAGGACACTGTTGGTGCAAAATTAAAAAAATTGCCCGACGATGTAAAAAAACAGCGATTAGACCGTTTGCTTGCCGTAAAATATCGTTTAAAAGAGGAATATATAAACAATAACCTTAATAAAACTTTTGAGTTTATTCCCGAAGAGCAGGAGGACGGCTATACCGTAGGTTATACCGAAAATTACATAAGAACTTATGTAAAAGGTGAGTGTTTACAGCAAAAAATTAAAGTTCGTTTGAGTGAGCCTTTTAAGGACGGTGCAATCGGCATAACATTTTAAAATCGTTGTTTAATAATTTTTGTGTTTTATAAAAAATGTCGAATAATCGACTTATAGATAGAGATTTATATTTTTTAGGAGAAAAATTATGGAAGACTGTTTATTTTGTAAGTTTGCATTAGGGCAAATTCCCGTTGAAAAAGTTTATGAAGATGACGATTTTATTATAATACGCGATATCGCCCCCGTTGCAAAAAATCATTTTTTGGCTATACCTAAAAAGCATTTTAAATATCTTGCCGAAATGGCTCAAGAAGATTGCGAAATGCTTGGTAGAATTTTTTATAAAATTTCCACATTGCAAAAAGAATTGCAATTAGAAAACGGTTACAGATTAGTCATCAATCAAGGCGACGATGCCGGTCAAACCGTTCCCCACTTGCATATTCACATTTTATCCGGTCAAAAAATGGGATGGCAACCTGCTTAATTTACAATTATTTTTTTAGTTACAAAAGAGAAGGATGAGTAAAAACAAAAAAATTCTTAAAGTGCTGGTTCGTTAGGAATTTAATTTAATCAATTAAAAAACTCGACTTATAAAGATGGGTTTAGTTGGGGATTTTCTAATTTGCATCTTAAGAGGTAAAAAAAGAACCATACTCAAGAGTCATTAGCTCAAGGGTATGGTTTTTTCGTTGTTTTATTTATTCTTCTATAAATCTAG
>CAZPFZ010000037.1:0-9817 GCA_964585955.1 uncultured Acidiphilium sp. | reverse complement strand
GATATGTTATGATATATAAGATCTGTCAGTTAGTGACAATACAGAGGTGCATAAAATTATGATCGACGGAAAAAAATTAGTTGAAGAACTTATCGTATACGCAAAAGATTTTTTATATCTTTCAGAATTCGATGAAGTTTATACTCGAAACATTTTGCTTGGCGAGTTTAAACTTGACAGTGCTGCCGTTCAACGCGACGTAAACGAATGTGAAATAGCCGCAATGACGGTGCCTGATGAACTTTTTAATAAAGTTATGGCATACGCTGCCGAAAATCACATTTGCGAAGAAGGGTACGAAGAAATATTCGCAACCTACATATTCGGTATAATCACACCAAAGCCGTCGGAAGTAAACGTCCGCATGCGTACCTTGCGCGAAAAAATGGGTGCAAAACAAGCATGCGAGTATTTGTATAATTTAAGTATAAAAAACAATTATATAAGAAAAACGGCTATTGATAAAAACGTAGGTTGGGAATTTAACGATGGTGATAAATGTCTCGAAATAACAATCAATTTATCTAAGCCGGAAAAAAACAATAAGGATATAGCAAAACTCGTCGGGGCAAAGGTTGATACCACAAAATATCCGCTTTGCTTGCTTTGTCATGAAAACGAAGGATATAGGGGTACTCTTACTCACCCCGCGCGTACTAATATTAGAACGTTAAAACTCGAAATGGGCGGAGAAACTTGGTATATGCAATATTCTCCGTACGCATATTTTTATCAGCATTGCATTTTATTATCTGAGCAACACGTTCCGATGAAAATGACCAAGCAAACGGTAGATAAACTTTTTGATTTTATAGAGTTTGTTCCGCATTATTTTATCGGTAGTAACTCGGATTTACCTATTGTCGGTGGTTCTATTTTGAATCACGAACATTATCAGGGTGGTTACCACGTTTTGCCTATGCATAAAGCAAAGGTCGGTAGAACATTCCGTCACGAAAGCTATCCGGATGTTGAAATAGGCCAAGTAGATTGGTATAACTCGGTTATACGTCTTTCAGGTTTTAACCGTAACACTGTTTCCGAATTAGCAGGTATAATAATTGAAAGCTGGAAAAAATATTCCAACGAAAATGTAGACATAATAGCTGAAACTGACGGCGTAAGGCACAATACTTGTACCACAATTGCAAGATTTTTAGCGGATAGCCGTTATAGCGTTGATATTATTTTAAGAAACAACCGTACAGATGAACAGTATCCCGAAGGAATTTTCCATGCGCACCCCGAATATCATAACATAAAGAAAGAGGGGATCGGCTTAATAGAGGCTATGGGTTTGTTCATTTTGCCCGCAAGATTAAAACGTCAGTTTGCCGAAATGGAGCAAGTACTTACAGGAAAAACACCTTACGATAAAGAAACATTTGCAAATCCTGAACATTCACTTTACGTTCATCGCTTTATGATTGAAGAGTTACTTGAAAAAAATTCGTATAAGGACGAAAAACAAGCAAATGCAGCCATTACAGATTATGTAAATAACGTTTGCGTAAATATTTTAAAAAATACTGCAGTATTTAAAAACGATGACGACGGCTTGCTTGCTTTTAATAGATTTTTACAAAGCATGGGTATAAAGTAAAATAGTAAGATACATAAACCGCCTTGAAAGTATTTTAATATGCTTTCAAGGCGGTTTATTCTATATAGCTCAAGTTATAGTCAAATAAAAGAGCATATAGATAAAACGTGTTGTAATTTTTTTATTTGCAAAAGAAAAAATAATGCGTTAAGGTTTGTCAAAACAGCTCAATCGTGTTATAATGTAATCAAATAAAAACAGCTAAAAGTATAACTTTTATATTTTATTTTTGCGGCAATTAAAAAAACGTAAAACATTTAAAAGGGACAAAAAAATTATAATCTAAAGGTATGCAAATATGGATGTAAGCAAACTAGATAAATGGGCTGAGTTATTGCTCGATACAGGCAAGCGTAATAATCTTATAAATTTTAAGGATTCAAGAAGTTCTTCGGTCGAAATAGTCGCTCCAGATTTTTATACTTTTTTTAAAAAGGCAACATCTTCCGTGTCGTTCGAAGTATTTGATCCTATAAAATATGAAGCCGAAAACAATTCAGCTTTAAAAGAAAAGAATGTAAAAAGCACTTCTTTAGAAAAACAAGTTGATGTTAATTTACCAGGTGATGCTTTTTCCCGTCGTTACAAATTTTGCGAAAAATATTCATCCAAAGTTTCTCGAGGTAATAAAATTTTACTATATACCGATGGGGTAAACGCATTAACGGCATTAAAAAGCATAAAGAATAAAACCGAGCTTGCCATAGATGAAACGGGTATAAATATTGCATACGTCGTATTTGGTTTTTTTCAGTGGAAAGAAAAAGGACGCGATGAGATTTATAAAGCCCCCATTTTGCTTTGCCCTATTGTAATAGAATGTGAAAATATTTATTCGCCCATGTTTGTTAAGCCTGCCGGGGACGAAATTATTTTAAATCCCACTTTCGCGTTTAAAGTGCAACATGAATTAGGTTTAACATTGCCAGAATATTACGATGAAGAGGATGTAACCGATTATTTTGCAAAACTCATAAAAATAATCGAAAAACCTGGTTGGACTATTTCCAACGAAACAAAAATAGGTATTTTCTCCTTTCAAAAAATTAATATGTATCGCGATTTGAAAGATAATGGCGAAAAAATTGTAGAAAGCGTTAATATACGCAAACTGTTAGGGGAGTTTACGCCCGATGAACAAAAAAACGAAAATAACCAACGCATAGATATATCCGAACTTTCGGAACAGCACAATGTAGTGGATGCAGATTCAAGCCAACAAGAAGCTATTAGGATGGCTAAAGAGGGGCAAAGTTTTGTTTTGCAAGGGCCGCCCGGAACGGGCAAGAGTCAAACAATAACAAATATAATAGCCGAATGTATAGGACAGGGTAAGCGCGTGCTGTTTGTATCGGAAAAACTTGCGGCACTTAACGTTGTTTACGATAAACTTACTAAAGCAGGGCTATCCGACTTTTGTTTGCAATTGCATAGTCATAAAGCAAACAAAAAGGATGTTATTGCCGAACTTTGCCGAACTTTACGTGCTGAAAAAAGCCAATTATCATCTAAGGCTGCAGGTGAAATTTCAGCTTGGCGCACCTCGCAAGAAGCTTTAACCAAATATGCTGACGAATTGCATAAAAAATATGACGTAATAGAACGTTCATTGTACGAAATACTCGAAGAGCAAGTAATTTATTCCGATGCTCCCGATTTATCGTATAACATAAACGATATAAACGATAAAGGCGAAAACTATATAAAAAATCTTTCTTCTTTGCTCGAACAGTATGTGGATTATTTGCCTTCCATAGGCTATAATTATAAAAACAATGTGTGGTATGGCTATAAGGTGTCCGATACTTCTTACAAGGGTATTTTGCTTGTAAAAGAACAGCTTGAATGTTTAAAAAACCTTTGCTGTTTATTGCAAACGCTTGCCAACGATATAAAAATAAAATACGGTATTCAAATAAAAAATATTAAACAAGCCTCGATCTATTGTGAGTTGTTTAGATTTTTAAAGCGAACACGAGTTGTTTCTCCTGCTTTAATGGTAGAAAATAATGCCGAAATTGCTCTTAAAAGAGCATATGAACTAAAAGAAATAGCGCTATTGGCTGAAAATTTAAAAAATTCAATCAACGCCGATTATCGAGACGATGTATATAATATCGATGCAGATAAGTTTTATAAAAAATTAGCAAACAAATATACCTCCTCTTTAAAAAGAGTTTTTTCAAAAGGATATAAAAAAATTGTAAATGACATGCGCTTATGTAAAAGGGATGGTAAAAAGCCTAAATATGCAAGTGCCTTAAAAACATTAAAAGAGCTTTTTGATTATGCGGATGCCGTAAAAACCTTTGAAAAAAGAGAAAACGATGTTAAAGATTGGTTTGGCCCGGCATATTGCGGTATAAACACCCAGTGGGAGCCTTTCATAAAAGAACTTGTAGCTTTTTGCGAATTTACAAAATATGTTAATTTTGGTAATTTTATACGCATTACAAAGCAAGCTTTTTATAATGAACAAAGCGAAATAGTTGAAGTTTTTGCTAAGTTTGAAGAAATTTTCGCTCAAAATAAAGACAAAGTTGATAATGCTATTTTAAGTTTTGCGCCCGATTGTTATAACGTTACCGAAGAACAATTTACGGAGGTTATAAAAAAGTGCAGTAATTGTATAGCTAATAGCTCTAAATTAGATAACTGGAATGGTTTTTGTGAACTTTTATCAAAAATAACTCAGCTTGATGCAGACGATTACGTTGACGAATTCATTAAGGCAAATATTGATATAAAAAATCTTGTGCCTACATATAAAAAGCTTTTTTATAACGCTTGGATAGACTATATAATACGCATTGAACCTATATTTACACGACTTTCTCGAATTCCACATGATAAAGTTGTTAAATTGTTTTCCGAAAAAGATGAATTGCGTTTTGAAATAAACAAAGCTGAAATAAAGGCAGAATTATCGGAAAAACGTCCCGATTTAGACCTTGTATCGTCGGGGAGTTCAATAGCTATACTTTTGCGTGAGGGGGAAAAGAAGAGAAAACAAAAGGGAATACGCCGCCTTTTAGGTGAAACAACCGAACTTGTTCAAACTTTAAAACCTTGTTTTTTAATGTCGCCGCTTAGTGTAAGTACTTTTTTGTTGCCTGATATAGATTTTGATCTTGTTATTTTCGATGAAGCTTCTCAAATTTTTCCGCAAGATGCAATAGGCGCTATATATAGGGCAAAACAACTTATTGTTGTTGGTGATTCTCGTCAAATGCCGCCGAGCAACTTTTTTAATTCTGTAGCACAATCGGATGGCAATGACGAATACGAAGATAGCGGAGATGATTTCGAATCCATTTTAGATCTTTGTTCGGTTGCATTGCCAAGGCGTAGATTAAAATGGCACTATCGCAGTAAATTTGAGCAACTAATAGCTTTTTCCAATAAAAATTTTTACGAAGATGAGTTAATTACATTTCCGTCGGCAAAAAAATGTTGCGAAGGTGCAGGTGTTGAATATTGCTATGTAAACGGTGTTTTTGAACATAAAACACGCAACAACGCTTGCGAAGCGCAAAAAGTTGTTGAACTAGTTTTCGAGAGCATTCAAAAATATCCGTCGCGTTCGTTGGGTGTTGTAGCATTTAGTGTTGCTCAGCAAGAACTTATAGAAAAACTTATTGCTCAAAAACGCGTAAAAAGTCCCGATACCGAGTGGTTTTTTGCCGCAAATAAACCAGAACCTTTCTTTGTGAAAAATCTTGAGACAGTCCAAGGTGACGAGCGAGACATAATTATTTTTAGCGTAGCGTATGGTAAAGATTCGTTAGGCAAACTTTCACATAACTTTGGACCGCTTAATCAAGCCGGTGGAGAACGTCGGTTGAATGTTGCTGTTACAAGGGCAAAAATAAATGTAAAGCTTGTAACTTCTATGCATTCGTATGATATAGATTTATCAAAAACACAATCAGTCGGAGCAAAATTATTAAAAGAATATATAAGTTTTGCAGAATCGGGAGGTAATGTCAATCAAGTAGAACAAGCTGCTCAAAGTATTTTTGGCGAAGATGAAAAAATAATTAGGCAAGAAGTTTTTGAGTTTTTAAAAGCGAATGATATCCAAGCCGAAGTTTCGGTAGGGTGCTCTTCATTAAAAATAGATATTGCTGTAAAGACCGAAGAAACGGGAGATTATGTATTGGCTGTAGAGTGTGATGGCGGCGCTTATAAAAATGCGGCAACAACAAGAGATCGCGATAGGTTACGCCGAGAAATACTTGAAAAGGCAGGTTGGTCTTATTATCGCGTTTGGTCGGTCGATTGGGTAAAAAATAAACGTGTCGAACAAGAGCGCCTACTCACTGCTGTTAGAAATGCGCTTAATAATAAAAAACGTTCTCATTATGAAAATTTAAACGTACAAAATTCTTATATGTTTGAAAACCAAGTAAAACGAGAAGAATTTCGTTTTGACGAATATGCCGAAGCCGATATAGATACACTTGTGCATCAGTACGCATCTGATTTTAAAGAATTTGTAAAAAGCGTTTTACAAATGGAAGCGCCTTTATACGAAGAACGTTTATTTAAGCGCATTTTGCCGTATTTTGGTAGAGAAAAAATAACTTCGGCATTCTTAGAAAGTTATAGCAACCATATGCGCGGATATGAAAAATACGGTATAGTAAAACGTAACGGTTTTTTATATCTTGCCGATAAAAAACAATACGCTTTGCGTGTTCCAGCCTTAAATAGTGAATATATTCGTTCGGCAAAAGAAATAGCACCCGAGGAATTAGCCGCTGGAATGCTCCAAATAATAGGTCGCAATATCACGGTTGAAAAAGAAGGCTTATACAAAACGCTTGCTAAAGAGCTCGGTTATACAAGAATAACCGATAGCACGCAAGAATGTTTTGATAAAGCTTTAATGCTCGTTTTCGACAAAGTAAAAGTAGAAAACAATGTATTATCTCTTTTATCAAAGGAGGTTATATAAAACATAAAATACTTCAAAATCACTTATAATAATTGCAATTTTGGAAGTTTTTATGTTTTACGTAAAATAAAAATAACAATTATTTTAGCAAAAAAAGGAGAAGTGTTTTATGGACAATAAATTTTACATTTGCATAGATCTTAAATCTTTTTTTGCTTCGGTCGAGGCCGTAGAGAGAGATCTTGATCCAATGACTTCAAACCTTGTTGTTGCAGATCCTTCTCGAGGGGCGGGGGCTATATGTCTTGCTATAACACCCGCAATGAAAGCACTCGGTGTAAAAAATCGTTGCCGTATTTTTGAAATACCGCAAAATATAAAATATATTACCGCTATGCCGCGGATGAAAAAATATATAGATTATTCCGCATTAATTTACAGTATATATTTAAACTATGTCAGCAGAGATGATATTCACGTTTATTCTATAGACGAATGTTTTATTGATGCCACCGATTATCTTAAACTATATTCGTTAACGGCAAGGCAGTTTGCAAAAACACTTATGGACGCTGTATACGAAAGAACGGGAATAAGCGCAACTGCAGGTATAGGGACCAATATGTTTTTGGCTAAGGTTGCGCTTGATGTAACAGCTAAACATGCCCCCGACAAAACAGGATATTTAGATCATTTAGAATTTAGAAAAAAAATTTGGCACCACAAACCCATTACCGATATATGGAATATAGGTCCGGGCATTGCCAAGCGCCTAGAAAAATACGGTATTTACGATTTGTGCGGAATTGCTTTATGCGACGAGCAATTGTTGTATAAAGAATTTGGCATTAATGCGGAATATTTAATTGATCATTCGCACGGAATTGAACCTTGCACAATAAATGATATACACGAATACAAATCAAAAAGCGCATCTTTATCTAATGGGCAAATTTTATTTTCCGATTACGATTACGACGGAGCTTTACTTGTAATGAAAGAAATGGTTGACTCGTTATGCTTAGAGTTAATTGAAAAACATCTTGTAACAAACGGCATATCGCTTTATATAGGTTACTCTTCCGACAAAATAAAACCGAGTGGCGGAAGTTGTAAAATAAGTGTTTATACTAATTCATTTAATGTTTTAAAAGAGCGTTTTCAAGATTTATTCATAAAAACCGTTGATAAAGCGCATACTATAAGAAAGATAAACATAGGTTTTAACAATGTTGTGGATGAAGATTTTGCCACATACGATTTGTTTACCGACGTCACAGCAACCGAAAAAGAAAAAAATGTAAACGCGGCTGTTTTAAAAATAAAAGATAAGTTCGGCAAAAACGCTATTTTAAAAGGTATGAATTATCAAAATAAGGCTACGGGGAGAATGCGCAATCGTTTAATCGGAGGACATAATGGGGGAGAAGAAGAACATTGACAGAGCAAGGCAGTTTTTGCCATTTGCTTCGCTAAAAGGGTTTGAAGAAGCTTTAGAGCGGCATTTGGAAAAACCTGAAGAAAAGCGCGAGCTCTGTTCGGAAGATAAAGAGCATATTTCGTACGTATTGAACGAAATTAATAAAAGAGATATGGTGAAAATTACTTATTACGAAAAAAATCGTTATGTTACAAAAAGCGGAATGGTTTCCGAAATAGATTATACACATCATTTTTTGCGCGTTATAAAAGATAAAGTATATTTTGGAGACATAACCGAAATAGAAAAAATATAATTGAAAAACTTAAAAGGTAGAAAAAAATGAATTATTTAATTGTTGTTGATATGCAAAACGATTTCATCGTAGGGTCGCTTGCAAACAAAGCCGCTCAAAACATTGTAAATAATGTTGAAGAACTTGTTAAAAATTATGACGGACGAGTTATTTTTACTCGTGATACGCATTTAAGTGACTATTTAGATACTCAGGAGGGTAAAAAACTACCTGTTATGCATTGCATACAAAATACTTTTGGGTGGGAAATATGTGACCAATTAAAAGGTTATGTAAAAAATGTTGTCAATAAAACTACGTTTGGTAGTATAGAATTACCAAACTTTATAGCAAATTTTAATGAGCCGATTGATAAAATAGAGATTTGTGGCGTTTGCACGGATATTTGCGTTATTGCTAATGCAATAATTATAAATAGTTTTTTCCCTGAAGTTCCCGTTACCGTTTATGCTTCTTGTTGTGCAGGCGTAACTACTCAAAGTCATAACACGGCTTTAGCCGCAATGAAGGCACTACAAATAGAGGTTATAGCGTAATATCATTAGACATACTGAAAAGCTAAAAAACCTTAGTAAGCAAGTTTTTAACTTCTTATATTAAAAAATTATGCGCTTTGTTTTTCGTTTAAAACTTATGCTTTCTACGGCAAAACAAGCTTGTAAAAAATAAAAAAAATATTGACAAATAATCCAACATGTTGTATAATGTAACAAAAAGGAGAAAATTTGATGAAGAAAGTTTTTTTTAAATTTGTAGCATTAGCTTGTATTATATGTATGAGCATTGTTAGCGTAGGCTGTGCCGAAATCGAAGGTTTAGTAAGTGAAATTGTTTCCACGGTAGAAAGAATAACACAGCTTTATAACGACTTAAAAAGCGTAACCGATAATTTTAGCGATTTTACTCCGCCTATCGATGGTAACGGAACCATCACTGAAGATTGGACGGGAACGGAGCTTTGTGCCGATTTTGAAAAACCCGTTAACTTAACGTCTTATTCGGCGGGTTATTTTGAAACCAACGAATATGGCACATTGCACACCAATACAGGGTCTTTTGCTAGTATAGACGATATTGAAAATTACGCTTTAAAGCTAAAAGATGCAGGTTTTGAAGAATACAATTTAACTTTTGGTTGGCAAGCGTTTAATTTATTAAAGAACACAGGAAAAACGTGTATAGCTTTAAAAAAGGGAGATGTATATATTCAACTCGCTTTTATGCAAGGCAATACCCCCAATAGTGTATTTAATATAGCAACTTACGATATTATTGATGCAGTACTTAAACAAAAAGAGGAAGATTCTTCAACGGAAACTTCATCGCCCGATAACGACGAAAATACATCTGCACCGATAGAAGAACAAACATCGGGATCTGAGGACGAAAATATTTCCGAATGAGTTTAACATAGGTTAAAAATGCAAGTGGCAACTTTTTGCCAAAAGGGTAAAAGAATGAAGAGAAACGAAATTCATATACGTGATCCTTTTGTTTTTATAGAAGGCGGCAAGTATTATTTATTAGGAACCACAGGTGACGATCCTTGGGGTAAGGCAAGCGACCTTACCTTATACC
>CAZPFZ010000036.1:0-9853 GCA_964585955.1 uncultured Acidiphilium sp. | reverse complement strand
GTTGTTTGTGCAGGTCGTATGACGTTAGATGCAGCAGCTGAGGCAATTAAAAACGGCGAAATAGACGGTATGGGTGTTGCTCGTCAATTCTTAGCCGATCCCGAATGGATTACAAAAACAATGAATAACGACGAACAGTCTATTCGTCCTTGCATTTGCTGCCATAATGCTTGCTTTAACATGGCGCATTATAACGGCGTTGCGAACGATCAGTCTTTGTCCGATAATATGGGTATGGCGCGTTGTGCAATTAACCCGCAGACAATGCAGTCTAAAAAATACAAAATCGTTAAAACGAATTCTCCCAAAAAAGTTGCCGTTATCGGCGGTGGAATCGGCGGTATGGAAACTGCTCGTGTTTTGGCATTGCGCGGTCATAAACCTACTATTTTTGAAAAAACAAATAGGTTAGGCGGTGTGTTTAATGCAGCTGCTGCTCCCGATTTTAAAGAAAACGACAAAGCGCTTTTAAAATGGTATGAAAAAGAGATGAAAGATCTCGGCATTGAAATTCGTTTTAACAGCGAAGTCAGCGATAAAGAGTCGCTTGCTGAATTTGATAAAATTATTGTTGCAACGGGCGCAAAACCAAACAATCCGCGCATTAAAGGAATAGAAAAATCTATCGAGGCATGCGAATATTTGTATGGTAAACAAGTCGGTCACCGCGTTGTTGTAATAGGCGGCGGTTTAACCGGTTGCGAAATAGCTTACGATTTATTCAATAAAGGTTACGAACCCGTTATAGTTGAAATGAAAAACGACTTAATAGCGGTAAAGGGCGTATGTCTTGCGAACAGTTCTTATTTAAGGGATTTCTTTGCGCTTAACAAAGTAGAAGTTCACCTAAACACCGCATTATGTGAAATTAAAGATGGTGCAGTAACGGTAAAAGATAAAGACGGCAAAGTGTTCGATATTTGCGCCGATAGCGTAATACGTTCTATGGGATATCGTCCAGCACCTCTATTTGCGGAGGATAAAAAGGTGGAATTTGTTGGCGATTGCGAACACGTAGGAAATTTGCGTACCGCGGTTTGGCGTGCTTGGGATGTTGCAATGAAAATTTAAAAAAGTCGCGCTATAAGTCGAATATCGCTATATAATTTGCGATATTCGGCATATTGATGCAATATAAAGTTAAGGAGAGAAAATGTATAATTACAGAATGAAGCTTACCGACGAACAACTTGCCATACTAAACGGCGAGCAAGGTGAGGTAAAAGCTAAAGTAATGGAAACAATAGTTCGTTACGGCGATATGTTCGAAGCGGAAGAATTAGTTAAGGTAACGCACGGAAAGGGGCATTTGGTAACCTCGTTCGGATTATCCTTGCTTAAACCTGTTTACCGTACTATGGATCAGCTCATACAAGCCGGACTCAAGGTTGAAGAAGGATTTACTATGGATCCTCGCCCGGTTGATTTTTCAGAGGTAAAGTGTAACTTACTCGATAAAGTTTTGTTTTCCACTGTATTGTATGGTAAACAAAAATTATACGAAGAACAATTGGAAAAATTGGGGCTAGTAGCAAAAGACGCCTTCAGTTGTGCTTGTTATTTTGACGAAATGGGTAACATTCCCCAAAAAGGCGATATACTTTCTTGGGCGGAATCGAGCGCGGTTAACTATGCAAACTCGGTTATAGGTGCGCGTTGTAACAGAAATTCCGGTATGATAGATATTTTCGGTTCTATTATAGGTTACGTTCCCAAATTCGGTTTGTTAACTGACGAGGGTAGAAAAGCTACTTGGAAAGTTATTGTAAAAACAACTAAAAAACCCATAGCGCAAATACTTGGTTCTGCCATAGGTTTAAAGGTTATGGAAGATGTACCTTATATAGTTGGTTTGGATCAATGGATAGGAACCGAGCTGAATGATGAATGTAAGGCATATTTAAAAGATTTTGGTGCTGCAACGGCTTCTAACGGCGCTGTAGGACTTTATCACGTTGAAAACCTTACGCCCGAAGCTGTTGAGCAAGGCGAAAAGCTTTTAGTCGATAATTATAAAGAATATGTAATAGACGATGCCGAGCTTGAAAGGGTTTATAAATCTTATCCCGTTATGTGGAAAGAACCTGACAAACAGGGTACTCTTGCATTTATCGGCTGTCCGCATTTATCCAAAGTTCAGTTAGAGGATTGGGCTGATAAAATAATAGAGGCAATGAAGCAAAGCGGAAGAAAAAAAGTTGTTTGCCAAACAGTTCTTTGCACGGCCCCGCCCGTACTCGAACAGTTTAAAAAGACGGATAAATATGCGGCGCTAAAAGCATATGGCGTGGGCGTTACATATATTTGTCCGTTAATGTATACTTCTAATCCGCTTACAAAATCGCGCCGAATGATGACTTGTTCAAACAAACTACGCACATATTCGGTTGCAAGATATTACAAGGACGAAGAGTTGCTTAATATAATCACGGGAAATCAAACGTCTGAAAAAGGAGAGCTTTAATATGAAACAGTTTAAAGGTCGCGTTATAAACGGAGGTTATTATAAAGGTGAAGCCGTTGTTTCGCATGGCGGCGTAAATACATTGGCAACTTTTCAAAAGTCCGCGTTGGCGGGTGCTAAACAAGTAGTGGTTGCCGATCAAAACAATCCCGATATTTACGGAAAAAACATCACGGGTAAAGCACTGTGCTTGCCAAAAACCATAGGCTCAACCACGGGCGGTATGGTAATACAGGTTATTTGTTCTATGGGTATAAATCCTGCGTGTATGCTTTTTTCAGAACATATCGATTCACTTGCGGGCGCGGGTGTTATTTTGTCCGTCGTATGGGAAAATAGCAAGCTTATCGCTATAGACTGTTTGGGTGATGAATTTTTACAAACGGTAAAAACAGGTGATACAATAGAAGTTACCGAGGACGGAACAGTTAACATACTGTAAATAAATAAGATTTTGCACATGCAAAATTTGATTTTAGGCTTACTATAAAGAAAAATGTAGAATATTTTTAAATTAAAATCTATTGATGACAAGCTCGGTACCGTATCGGGCTTGTTTTCAATTTTAAGCGATGTTTGCGTTTATGGCAAAAGGCATTGCAAAAAAGGCATTGCCGTGGCAACGCCTTTAAAATTATGTATTGATATTTATAAATAAAGGTGGAAAAAATGGATGTTCTTTGTCCTATTAACTTACTTGCTTAATATTTTTATTATTTGCAGCCGCAACCGGGGAATGGGGGCTTAGGCTCTCTGCCGCATTTATCGCCGCCGCAGCAGCAAAGCAAAACGAGTAATATGGGTAAAATGCCGCATCCGCAAATTTTCTCTATAATATTGTTTACGCACCCGTTAGAGCAGCAGCAAATAAGCAATATTATTAATAGCCATAAGTAACAGTTATTGTTAAGACCTAAACAGTTTAGCATGATATTTTCTCCTTAAGTTTTTTACGGTTTTTCAACCTTCAATAACATAATACGTGTAATTTAAAAAAAATGTTAATAAAGGGTTTAATAATCACTAAAAATTTTTTCTTTGTTCTTTTTAATAATTGCCGCTATTAACTTTGCATAAAATGCTTGCAAAAAAAACATAAATATTATACAATATATATGTGAATGGCAATAAGGCGGCAGACCTTATATCGGCTGCGACCTGAATATATATTGCAAAATTATTTTTTTGACGGGTATTGGGGCTTTTTCAGCCAAAACCAAACTCGATCGAGGTGTTTATGAAAAATAGTGCAAGAACCGTAGCTTTTTGCGGCGTTTCCGCCGCGCTTCTTTTTGTGTTGCTGCTGATAGAAACTTTTGTTTTTTCAGCTCTTCCTGTTGCACCGCCGGCAATCCTTGCTATTCCGTTTGCAATCGCTTTGTCGTCGTTCGGCGATAGACGATTTTTATTTTTAGGCGGAACGGCACTTGGTGTATGCTCGCTTGTGTGTGCTCTCATGATTGGCAACATTTATTTTATAAATCCGTTGATTTCTGTTTTACCAAGGGTATTAATGGGGCTTATTGCGGGGTTAGTTGCCGATTTGTTAAAAAGATTGTGCGAAAAATCAAATAAAAAGTTCGTACGCGAAATTTTGCCTTATTCGGTAGCAGGCTTTGTGGGGGTGTTGTTAAATACGGCATTTGTATTAGCCGCTGTATTTTTGTTTTTCGGCGGCGATGTAATGAAAACCTTTTTTGCCGCCGTTATAACTTTTAATACGCTTTTTGAAATTGTTGGCGGCATGGTACTAACGCCTATTTATTGCAATGTTCTAAACAAAGTTTTAAAAATATAAGTAACGGTATAATTTCAACATTATAAAAACGCGTAATGCGCGTAAGGTGGCTTTAATTATGATTTTATGTATAGATATAGGTAATACCAATATTAAATACGGCGTTTTTGAAAAAAACGAGTTAGTTGCAAGCTTTCGTGTTGCGTCAAAACGCAGTTCTACGGCGGATGAATACGGCGTAATAGTTAGAGATTTACTTGCTTCGGCAGGATTCGGCAATGCTATGCCCAGCGGCGTTATTATGTCATCGGTTATTCCGCAACTTAATTACACAATGGAGCATATGTGCGAATATTACCTCGGTAAAAAACCGCTCGTTGTAGGGCCGGGGTTAAAAACAGGTATTAACTTAAGGGTAGAAAACGCCAAAGAAGTTGGCGCGGATCGCATAGTTAACAGCGTTGCTGCATATAAAAAATACGGTGGAACAAAGCCTGTTATTTGTATTGACTTTGGTACGGCTACCACTATAAACGTAATAACCGAAAAAGGCGAACTTATAGGCGGCGTTATCGCTCCCGGTATAAAAAGCTCGCTCGATTCGCTTGTTAACGGTACGGCAAAATTGCCGAATATCGAGCTTGAATTGCCTGATAGAGTAATATGCAAGGATACCGTTACCAATATGCAGGCAGGCTTACTTTACGGTTTTGCCGGACTTGTAGAATATCTTGTAATGAAAACTAAAAAAGAATTAAAAAATAACGATTGCGTTGTGGTCGCAACCGGAGGACTTGGTGAAATTATCGCCAAAGAAGCTAAATGCATTGATTACTCAGACAGAACTTTAACGTTAGAAGGTTTGCGCTATTTATACGAGCTAAACAACGCGTAATGTTTAATAATCGACCTATAGGCGGACTTTTTAAGTAATTACGGAGGCGGAATGTGTCTAAAAAAGTAAAAATCGGCAATAAAACTATTGGTGGCGGTTGCGATATTTTAGTGCAATCTATGTGTAATATTGTAACAAGCAATGTTACTGCCGTAACCGAGCAAATCAATAGTCTTGAAAAGATAGGTGCCGATATAATGCGTGTTTCGGTGAAAGATCAAGCCGATGCCGCCGCTATTAAACAAATAAAAAAAGGTATAAACATCCCACTTGTTGCCGATATCCATTTTGATTATAGGCTTGCCGTTTCGGCAATACAAAACGGAGTGGATAAAATAAGAATAAATCCCGGCAATATAGGTAGCGAGCAAAAGGTTAAAATTGTTGCCGATTGTTTAAAGGATAGCGGTATTGCGTGCAGGGTGGGGTCTAACAGCGGAAGCATAGAAAAAAAGTATCTTGAAAAATACGGCGTCAGTGCCGAAGCTCTTGCCGAAAGCGCGCTTGAAAAGGTTGCCTTGCTTGAAAAATTCGGTTTTTATAATATAGTTGTTTCGGCAAAGGCTTCGTCGGTAAAACTTACAGAGCAAACATATAAGTATCTTAGTGAAAAATGCGATTATCCCTTGCATGTAGGTGTAACCGAAGCCGGCACGCTTAAAAGCGGTTTAATAAAAGGCAGCGCGGGTATCGGCAGTTTGTTAATGCAAGGTATAGGCGATACAATAAGGTATTCGCTTGCGGCAGATCCCGCAGAAGAGGTTAAAGCGGCGGTAACGCTTTTAAAAGCATTGGATCTAAAAAAGAGCGGTGTAGAAGTTATTGCTTGCCCCACTTGCGGTAGGACTATGTATGATAGTATTGCCCTTGCAGAACGTGTAGAAAAACTGACAGCCGATATAACCACTCCGCTAAAAATTGCAGTTATGGGTTGTATTGTTAACGGACCGGGTGAAGCTCGCGAATGCGATATAGGCATTGCGGGTAATGGCGAAAGGTGCGTAATTTTTAAAAAAGGTCAGGTTTATTTAAACGCACCCGTAAAAGATGCCGAACGCATTTTTTTGCAAGAAATAAAAAAATTGGATAAAAAAAGTTAGGTATAAAAATTATTAAAAGTCGCGCTATAAGTTGATTATTTAGCATTTGCGCGCAAAAATGAATTGTAATGAGTAAATTAATTGAAGAAATAAGAAAAACAAATAAAAAGTTTGAAAAAATAAGATTGGAGCAAGCCGAGTATATAAAAAGTGAAAAAAAACTTACTTCAACGTTTATTTTAAACGAGCATTTTTCCTCTGAAGACGAAGCTGTCTTAACCGATTTTTTAAGCAAAAAGCTTCCGTTTGCAAACGTTAATGCAGTGCTTAAAAAATCAATTTGCGATACCGATTTGGTAAAAAATCGCACAGTGGCTTTTTTAAAGGAACAATGCCCATTGCTTAAAGAAAAAATAACGGCAGAAGATATTACGGCTGAAAATAGCGGATCTTCGGTAATGCTTACCATAAAAACCGAAAGCGAAGTTTTCGATTATTTAACAGCGCGCCATATAGAAGAAGATTTAGCCGCATATTTAAACGGATTTTTCTGTGAAGATTTTTGCTTTTCCTTCGTACCCAGCAAACAATCTAACTCAAGCGACCTTTTAAAAGAAGAAAAAGTGGATTACGCGCGCATAGAAAAAATTCCCGCACGGTACTTTAAGGTTAATTATGTAACGCGCTTATGGGATGCCGATACGTCTGATGAGGTTATGTACATAGCCGACGCGCAAGATAGAACGGGTGAACTGCGCATAGCCGGTAAAATTGTTAACATACGCGAAAAAACCACAAAAACGGGCAAGCCGTTTTTTATAATAGATTTTAACGACGGAACGGGCAGAATGTCCGGCATGTTGTTCACAAATAAAGAAATTATGCGTAGAATGGAAAAGTTGCAAGAAGGTAGCGAAGTTATCGTCTTGGGCGAAGGCGCCGTAAACGATGCCGGTTACCATCGTTTTACCATAAAAAGCATAAATTATTGCGAACTCCCCAAAGATTTTGTTTATGAAGAAAGACAATCGCGCAAGGCTCCCGAAACTTATGCTGTTGTAGCTCCCACTCCCGTTGAAGAATTAAGGCAAACAAGCTTTTTTTTGCAGGCGGAAAGTATTCCCGAATGTTTTAAAGGCACGTCGTTTGTCGTTGTAGACCTCGAAACAACGGGAACGTCTCCCAATGATGATAAAATAACTGAAATCGGCGCTGTAAAAATGGTTGATGGAAAAATTATAGAAAAATTTGCCACAATGGTTAATCCCGAACGTAAAATTCCCGAAGTAGTTGTAGAATTAACTGGCATTACAGACGAAATGGTTGCAGATGCCCCCAAGTTTGCCGATGTAGCAGGCGATTTATTTAAATTTTGTGATGGCAGCGTAATTATAGCGCATAACATAGGTTTTGACTATACGTTTATTAAAAATCAATCAAAGCCGTGCGATTATTTATACGCCAACCGCGGTATAGATACCCTTGCCGTTGCCCGCGCGTTATTGCCTAATCTTCAAAATCATAAACTTAATACCGTTTGCGAAAAATTCGGCATAGAATTTTTACATCACCGCGCTTATAGCGATGCTCTTGCAACGGCACAAATGTTTATTGAATTGGTAAGAATAAAAGGTTCTATCCCCGAATATAACGTGTAAAAAATATGTGCACATTAGCATATATACACTACTTACGATCGGGTTTGTCCGCATTAAAAAATTAGTTATAAATATTTTTAAAGCAGCTTAAATTTAAAGTTGCTTTTTTTATTTAATAAGTTAATGTAAAAAATAAAAGTGCAGTATACAATCGAAGAAATAGATGAGTATGCTTTTGCCGGTTGTTTAGTTTTAACCGACATAAATTTGTCTATTAGGTTACAAAAAATAAATACAAATGCATTTGATAATTGCATACAGTTAAGAAATATCGCATTGCCTATTTCTTTAAGGGAAATCGGCGACTATGCTTTTTCTAAGTGTGCGTTTACCGAAATTACCATACCGAGCGGGGTTGAAAGCATAGGGAATTCGGCATTTCGTAGTTGTGCAAAGCTTACAAAAATAAAACTACCCGATAAAGTGACCGTTGTTGAAAATAGTTTGTTTCAAGGTTGTACTTCTTTACAAAAGGTTGAATTGTCCGAAAAAACGCAGCAAATCGGAGTGAGTGCATTTGCATCTTGTAAACAATTAAAACAAATTGATTTACCCAATACTTTAAAAAGTATTGGTGGTAGTGCTTTTTTTGATTGCGAAAATTTAGGCGAAATCAATTTACCTAATAGTATAGAAAGCATAGGGCGTTCATGTTTTTACGGAATGCCTTGGTACGATAATCAATCCGATGGTTTTATAATAATAAACAACAAATATTTATACGAATATAAAGGCGAAATTCCGGCAAATGGGGTAATAGTTCTTCCGCAAAATGTTGAAAAAAATAATAGGTGAAGGTATTTTTGCGGGGAATAAAATCAACAAAATTATTTTGCAAAATGCTGTACCTTATATACCTAAAGAGACGTTTAAAAATTGCGCTCAACTTACCGAGGTAGTTTTGCCCAACGGCGTAACAAAAATATGCGAATCTGCTTTTGAAAACACCGCTATAACCAATCTTGACTTTTTGCCTTCTTCTGTGCAAATTATAGAAAGTTATGCGTTTAAAAACAGTTCTTTGCAGAGTGCTAATTTGCCGAATGACGCCCTTTTAACGGGGGAGGGAGTATTTCAAAGCTGTAAAAATTTAACAAGCGCTAATATTTATAAGGGTACCAATTTGCCGAGCTTTACTTTTTGCGATTGCGAAAAATTAAAAGAGGTAACGATAAATAACGGCATAACGGAAATCAACAAAAAAGCTTTTAGCAAAACGGACATAGAAAACTTAGACTTTTTAACTCCTAACATAACCGTCGTTGATTCATCTGCTTTTTCCGAAAGCTCATTAAAAAGCGCTACTTTACCAAAAGGAGCTATATTAACGGGTGACTGCGTCTTTTATAATTGCATAAATTTAGCATACGTAAACGTGCAAAGCGGACAAACCATTCCTAAAGAAACATTTAAAGGTTGCGAAAAGTTAACCGAAGTTGTATTGGGCGAGAGAATAGAAAGTATAGGCGAAAGCGCCTTTTTTAACACCGCTATCAAAAATGTAGACTTTTTACCCGCATCATTAAAGCATATTGAAAAATTGGCTTTTAGCTCAAGCGGGCTTACCACGGTTAAATTAAAAGATGGTGTTCAAATGGATATGAGCGTTTTTAGCAATTGTACTTCTTTAAAAACTGTACAATTGCCAAGCGATCTAAAGGTTATTTCAAATAGTTTGTTTTCAGATTGTTCTTCTTTAAGCGAAGTTGTTTTAAGCGCAGGATTGGAAGAAGTTCAAACGCGTGCTTTTTATAAATGCGCAATAAAAAACCTCGACTTTTTACCCTCCACCGTAAAAACAATCGGTTCAGGAGCCTTTATTTTTTGTCCTATAGAAGAAATACGCTATCCAAAAGCTTTGCAGTCGACAAACAGAATTTTTTCGGCCGGTTTGTCCGTAAAAACGCACATATTGCCTGTTGCGTTAACAAAAAGTGCGTTTGCGGTTCAATCAGAAAACTTGTATTACGAAGGTACGCAAGATCAGTTTGCCGAAAGATATCCCACCAACATAGGGAACGGTGTAGATGTCAATAAAATAAAAATACATTTTTATAT
>CAZPFZ010000035.1:0-9969 GCA_964585955.1 uncultured Acidiphilium sp. | reverse complement strand
GGGTTATGCCGGGCAACATTATAAGAAATAACAATTTACATCTGTCATCGGCAAAAATCAAATCCAGCGCATTGTGAAAAACAAAAAAAATCAAGCATAAAGGTATACATACCGCAAGCGATGCCAAAATTCCAGCCGAAACAGTTGCATTTATTCCGTCTTTGTTTTTTACTGTTTTTTCTTTTATCATCAATCGCGAAACGGTTATAGGTATTCCCGATGCCGAAAGCGTTATTAGTACCCCTATAACCGAAAGTGCTATTTGGTAAAGCCCTAACCCCTCCGAGCCTAACGCGCGCGAAAGATATATTCGGTATATAAAACCAATTCCGCGCTCTATACACGAAAGAACGGTCACAATCATTACCGTTTTTGCAATTTTTTTAATAAGATCAGCTCCTTTATTGCATATTTTTGTTTACCGTATAATATATTCGGAATATGGAAAAGTTATTATATCCTTTTGTTAAAGATCAAATTATTTTTTACCGTATTCAAGCAAACGAAACTTTAAACGACATCGCTTTAAAATTCAATGTTGCGCCGCTCAATATTATTCTATCCAACGGGTTAAGTTCGCCTCCCTCTGTCGGTAGGGTGCTGTTTATAGAAAAAAATCAAAATATTCTTTATTCGGTAAAAGTGGGCGACACATTAGAAAAAATAGCCCTAAAATTTGGTGTTGATGTGCAAACTTTAAAAAAAACAAACAATACCGATTTTGTTTATCCGTTTTTGCTTATAGAAATTCCTCAGGTCGATAATGTTTAGCTTTATAGGTTCGCAATATGTCGATAATCGACTTATAGGCGGACTTTTTTCTTTTTTTATTTCGTAAAAGAAATAAAAAGGTGAGGACTTATTATTTGAAATTATTTTCCTTTTTGAAAAAATACAAAGTTATTATTTGCCAAAAAGTGCAATAAAAAGGCATAATAAAAGTTAAAAAAGCGGCTTTGTTTAATAAAAAAATACTTTTTGCCGCAAAAAAATGTTTTTTATCCCTTGTTTTATCTTGAAAAATTCTTTATTATATGATATACTATAATTTAGAATTATTATGCTATAATGCAAAAGTCGGGTTATACTCGGCTCGGAGAATAAAAAATGCCAAAAGAATACAAATCATCCGATATAAAAATACTCGAAGGATTAGACGCCGTAAGAATGCGTCCCGGTATGTACATAGGAACAACCGGAATAAAAGGGCTGCACCATATTTTATGGGAAATAGTGGATAATGCTATAGACGAAGCCGCCAACGGTTATGCAAAAAAAATAGAAGTCAAACTTTATGCCGACGGTTCAGCTTCGGTTGAAGACGATGGACGTGGTATTCCCATAGACGAGCATCCCACAGCTCACGTTTCCGGTGTAGAGGTAGTTTTTACGCAACTGCACGCAGGTGGTAAATTCGACCACAGCAATTACAATTATTCCGGTGGTTTGCACGGTGTTGGTGCTTCGGTAACAAACGCGCTTTCCGAATGGCTTAAAGTTGAAGTTTATAACGGGAAAACCACTTACGGCATGGAGTTTTCAAGCTATGCAAACAAAAAGGGCAAAGTGTATTCGGGAATACCCAAAGGTCACCTTGCCGATCTAAAAATAAAAACAAAAAAACACGGAACTTTTGTAAGATTCAAGCCTGATGCGCGCGTGTTCGAAACGGTCGAATTTAACGACGACATGATAATAAAAAGGCTTAGGGAACTTGCCTTTTTAAACGAAGGGCTTATAATAGATTTTATAGACGAACGTATCCCCGATGCAATAAACACCAAACATTTTCAGTATAAAGGCGGCATAAAGGATTTTGTAAAATATCTTAACGAAGGCAAGCGCGCGTTGTATGCCGAGCCATTATACGTAAATGCCGAAAAAGACGAAATCAAGGTAGAAATTGCCATACAACACAACGACGATTATTCCGAAAATATTTGCTCGTTTGTAAACAATATTCCCACCGGCGAGGGTGGCGAACACGAAACAGGCTTTAAAACGGGCTTCACAACCGTTTTGAACAATTTTGCTCAAAACGTAAAAAAGGTAAAGGAAAAACTCGTCGGCGAAGATTTCAGGGAGGGGCTTACCGTCATTTTGTCGATCAAAATGAAAGATGCCCAGTTTGAAGGTCAAACTAAGGCAAGGTTGGGTAATTCCAAAGCTAACGCCGCCGTCAGAAAAGTCACGGTAGAAGGTCTTACCGCATTGCTTTCCGAACGTAAAACCGAAAAAATCTTTTCTGTTATAGTCGAAAAAGCTTTAGGCGCGGCAAAAGTGCGCAAAGCGCGTTCAGATGCCGGCGATATGATAAGAAAACAAAATAAACTCGACGTTAAAAAATTGGTCGGTAAGCTTTCTGCTTGTTCGTCAAGAACAGCCGAACTTAACGAACTGTTTATAGTTGAGGGCGATTCTGCAGGCGGTAGTGCAAAACAAGGCAGAGATCGTCAGCATCAAGCAATTCTCCCGTTAAGAGGCAAACCTCTCAACGTTGAAAAAAAGAACGCAAAAGAGGTGCTCGAAAACGAAGAAATGCTTTCGCTCATAAGTGCGTTAGGTACCAACATCGGCAGCGAATTCGATATACGCAAGTTAAATTATCATAAAGTAATTATTTTATCGGATGCCGACCAAGACGGTGCTCACATAAGGGCAATTTTGCTTACCTTCTTTTTCCGTTACATGCGTCAGCTTTTGCAAGAAGGGCATGTATACATAGGAATGCCCCCTCTTTACAAGGTGTATAAAAAGGACGTTATAGAGTATGCTTACGACGATAACGAACTTCAACAAAAAATAGATAAAGTCGGCAAAGGTTACTCTTTGCAAAGATACAAAGGTCTTGGCGAAATGAACCCCGAACAGCTTTGGGATACAACAATGAATCCCGAAACTCGTATGCTTATGCAAGTTACTTTGGAAGACGCCGCCGAAGCCGATAGAATGATAACCACGCTTATGGGCGACGCAATCGAAAGCCGTAAAAAATATATTCAAGAATATGCCGATTTTAATAAGGTAGATTCGTTTAAAGAAAAATTAGGCGTGTAATACTTGTGTAAAATATTGTTTATTCGTTAAAATCGCACTTGATTATATCACTTTTAGTTATGGTAATTTTGGTTATGCACGGCTAATTTGTAGGTATATTAAATTACTCTTCATTTATTTTAACGGACAATGTTAGTTTTAATTATTAAAAAACAATCAAAAACAGGGCGCAATAAAAGCAAAAAGCTTTTGCGCGCTTTATAAGGAATTGATAAACAAATGGAAACAGACGAAAAGAAAAAGGGGATAGTAACAGACGCGTTAGAAACGGTATTGCATAACTGTATGTTACCTTATGCCGAATATGTAATACTCGATCGTGCGCTCCCCCGTGTTGAAGACGGATTAAAACCCGTTCAAAGGCGTATACTGTATTCAATGTACGACCAAGGTATGTTGCCCGACAAAGATTTTAAAAAGAGTGCGAGGGTAGTTGGTGATTGCCTTGCAAAATATCACCCCCACGGCGATACTTCGGTATACGATGCCATGGTAAGAATGGCTCAGCCTTTCAACATGCGCGAAATGCTTGTTCAAGGTCACGGCAACTTTGGTTCGGTCGACGGCGACGGTGCAGCCGCAATGCGTTATACCGAGGTTAAGTTGCAGTCTTTGGCTCTCGAACTCTTGCGCGATATAGATAAAGATACGGTAGATTGGGATCTCAACTTTGACGATTCGTTAAAAGAGCCTGTCACATTGCCCGGTAGATTTCCCAACTTGCTTGTCAACGGCGCTTCGGGTATTGCCGTAGGTTTGGCAACAAACATACCTCCGCATAACCTTGCCGAAACAATAGACGGTGCTTGCGCGGTTATAGATAATCCCAAAATAACCGTGGACGAGCTTATGCAAATAATAAAGGGCCCCGATTTTCCCACGGGTGGTTATATTATTGCCGGCGACGAATTAAAAAGGGCTTATGAAACGGGTAAAGGCAAAATATATATCCGTTCAAAAATGCGTGTAGAACGCCTCGAAAACGAAAAACGCGGATCGGATGCCGATAGGGCGATAGTAATAACCGAATTGCCTTATCAAACGAACAAAGCGCAACTTCTTAAAAAGATTTACGATATGGCAGAGAATAACAAGGATGTTCTCAGCGGTATCACCGAAGTATGCGACGAATCCGACCGTAAAGGTATGCGCGCGGTTATAAAAATAAGGAAGGGGGCCGATATTGAAAAGATAATAGCCTACCTTAACAAAAATACCGGGTTGCAAACCACTTTCGGTATAAACATGGTTGCGATAGCAGGTGGCAAGCCACAACAAATGGGATTAAAGAGTATTTTGTCGTATTACGTCGAATATCAGCGCAACGTAGTACTTCGCCGCACTAATCACGAGTTAGATAAAGCTCGCGAACGCGCGCACATACTCGAAGGCTTGATTATTGCGGTCAATAATATAGACGAAGTAATAGCTATAATTAAAAAATCGCAAGATACTCCATCTGCAAGGGCAAACCTTTGCGAAAGGTTTAATTTAACCGAACGACAGTCGCAAGCTATTTTAGATTTACGTTTGGCAAGGTTAACTAAACTCGAAGTAATTAGTCTTGAAAACGAATTAAAAGAACTCAAAGAGCGCATAGCCTATTTGCAACGCGTAGTCGAAAGCAAGAGAATGCAAATGACTATAGTTAAAAACGAAATGCGCGAAATAAAAAAGAAATATGGCAACGAGCGTCGCACGGAAATATATAACTCGGCTGATGAAATAAACGTTGAAAAATTCAATGATGTAAAACCGCTTGAAAATTATGTGGTGGGCATCACGGCAGATGGGCTTATCAGAAAGATTAAAGAAAGTGAATTTAAAAAGGAATGTTCTGTATCCAAGCCCGAAAAAACGCGTTTATATTCAACTTATTGTTACGCCAATTCCCGTCAAACGCTTTACGTATTCACCAATTACGGCAATTGTTTTAAACTTGATCCCGAACTTATTCCCGAAGCTAAAGGTAAACAGGCTGACGGCGTAAAATTTGAGCAAATTTATAAAAAAGTTTACGGTGAGTATCCCATAAGTATTTTTGCCGTAGATGACGAAACGCAAGGTAAGTTGATGTTCTTCACTGTTGGCGGTATGGTTAAGCTTACCGCTTGGTCTGAATTCTTCTCGCAAAAGAGTCCGTTTGCCGCCTTAAAGCTAAAAGATGGCGACGAGCTGTTGTCGGTTGAACAGTACCGTGAGGGTACAAAATTGTTCTTTGCAACACATAAAGGCATGTGCTTATATGCCGAATGCGTAATACCCGAACAAGGTCGGGTTGCTGCAGGCGTTAAGGGTATAGAACTTGCCGAAGGCGATAAAACAATTTACGCTTCGCAGGTAGATGACGATTTCAACGGTGAAATATTCGTCGCAACAAGTTTCGGCACCTTTAAACGTGTTATTTTAGGAACAATCAATAAACTTGCAAGGGCAAGAAAGGGTGTTAAATTAATAGACCTTGGAGATCCTTCGCTTAACGAATGTGTCGTTTATGTAAAATGGCTTGTCGGCGGCGAAATATTCCGCTTTGCCGTTTTGGATAGATTAGGGACGATTTATTATTCCGATAGCGATAAAGTCCCCATTGAAAACAGAACTACTAAAGGTAAACAGATACGCGGGCTGGGGGTGTGCCAACCCGATAAAGTGTTTCCCGTCGCAGTGTATAAAGGAACGGTCAAACAGTAACAAAAAAGTAGCGGATATAAAGTTTGCGCTTTCAGGAGAGCAAACAACGTCACACACAAAAAGCGCGAACAAATCCCAAACCGATATAAAACGAAAAAGCGAAAGTGCTACAATCAAACAAATAGCTAAACTTGAAAATTCGCAAGGCGAAAAAGAGCAAGAGAAAAACTTACAAGAGGATAATTTGCAAAATCAAAAGCCGCAAAAAAATATAGCGGTACAAAATTTTGCAAAAGTGTCAGTAGTTAAAGCGCAAGCTGAAGACATTTGCCGTAAGCATATATATAATATACATACGCTAATCGGCGGCATATACCGCAAATATTTTCAACAAAGCGGTTTTGGTGGCGGAGAGCAACAAATAGTAAGAAATTTTAATTGCTATACCGCTTGTATTCTTTTTAGTTATTTGTATGAAAAAAACACAGCATCACAATGCGATATAAAGTCGCTACTGTTGCAGTTATTCGATTGCGAAGCGGAAATTTTAACGCAAGCAAACGGCGAGCAATCAGTGCCTTTGGCAATAAAAACGGCAATAGCCGTCGATATACGCCATAAGGGCGGATTTACGCAGTACATAGCAGATCGCATTTACGATATATATACGGTTCTACAAGAGCTTCTCGAAACAAAGGCTATACATAAAAAGAATGAGGTGCTTGGCGGAATAATGTCGTTTGCCGCCTTGCAAGGAGTTGATATACGATGACAGATAAAATTTTTAGAATTTCGATTACCGGTGATCTCGGTAGCGGCAAATCCACCGTTGCGGATTTGCTTGCGGAGCAATTTAACGTTGAGCACATAACGCTTGGCAAAATTCAACGTGCTAAAGCGGCCGAATTCGGTATGACAACTTGCGAATTTAATAAGTTTATAGAGGGCAAGCCCGAATACGATAAAATATTTGACGATTTGCAAATGGCATACGAACAAAGGGAAGGCGGATTAATTTTAGATTCGCGTTTAGGTTTTTTCTTTGTCCCTTCAACGTTCAGTTTTTATCTTTCGGCAGACCCTAAGGTTGCCGCCGAGCGTATACTTGCCGAACATCGCAGTAACGAAACGTATTCTTCGGTAGAAGAAGCCATTGCCAAGGTTGCAGAAAGGCGAAACAGTGAAAGATTGCGTTTTAAAGATTTTTACGGCGTCGATATATTAGATATGAGCAATTACGATTGCGTTATAGATACTACCTTTTTAACGGTAGAGCAGGTTAAAGAAAAAATGATAGAAGCATATTTTAAAGGTTGCAATCAATAAGCTTTAAAAAATTGCTTTAAAAGGGCAAAAACTTGCCAAAAAATAGATTTTTAGTAATATAAAATGTAAAACGGCGTTAAAAATATGGCGCCGTAGGAGGTACACTATGCATTGGGCAGAAAAACTCGCACAAGAAATAATAGCAAGAAATCCTAATAAAGAGGAATATGTTTGCGCCGCAGGAATAAGTCCGTCCGGCTCGGTTCACATAGGTAACTTTCGCGATATAGCTACAAGTTACTATGTAGTTCGCGCATTGCAAAAAATGGGCAAAAAGGCAAAATTGCTTTTTTCATGGGACGAATTTGACAGATTAAGAAAGGTTCCTTCCAACATTGCCAAAATATCCGAAGGCTTCGATAAATATTTAGGTATGCCTTATGCCGAAATTCCCGATCCTTACGGAATTTATTCGTCCTATGCTGAATATAACGAAAAGGAATTTGAAAGATCGCTCGAAGAATTAGATATTCATCCCGATTATAGGTATCAAGCTAAAAAATATACCGCTAACGATTATGCTGACGGAATAGTTTTTGCATTAAAAAACAGAAAAAATATTTACGACGTTTTACTTAAATATAAAACGCAGGAAGAAAACGAGGACGACCGCGAAAAATACGCTCCCGTCAACGTATATTGTTCCGAATGTCATAAAGATGTTACCGAGGTTATAGACGTATCCGACGACGGCGAACAATTAACTTACCGTTGCAAGCTTTGCGGAAAAACACAAACGGTAGACGTTCGCACTTACGGTCATATTAAACTTGTTTGGAAGGTAGATTGGCCCATGCGTTGGGGGGTAGAAGGCGTAGATTTTGAACCCGGTGGAATAGATCATGCCGCCGCAAGCGGAAGCTACGTTGTTGCAAGCGATATAGCAAAAAATATTTTAGGCGTAACGCCTCCGCTGTTTCAAGGTTACGGCTGGCTTTCTATTGCGGGCTTAGGCGATATGCACTCTTCAACGGGTAACAACATAACACCCGCCGAAGTTTTAAAGGTATACGAGCCCGATATGGTAAGGTGGCTGTTTGCAAAATACGCTCCGGAAGACGGTTTTGCTTTCAACTTTGATGATACAATCATACGTCATTACAGCGAATTCGATAAAAACCTCGAAAGTTATAAAAAAGGCGAAGCCGATGAATATACAACATCTGTGTTCGATTACTGCATGGTAAGCGGAAAACAATCTTATTCTAAAGTGCCTTTCGGCGTTCTTGCGTCGGTTGCTACAATAGTAGATTTTAACCCGCAAGCCGTTGCCGAAATGCTTGCAAAAATAGGCGTAGAATTCGGTACCGAGGACGAAGCAAGGCTTTTACGCGTTAAAAATTGGATTTGCGAACATCAGCCTTCAAAACTTTTCAAGCTTTTACCTGAAAAAAATACGCAGTATTACGCTACTATAACAGATGAAGAAAAACAAGCCGTTAAAGAACTTTACGGTTATGTTACCTCTCACGACACAATCGAAGAAAAAGAAATTCAAAGTTTCCTTTATTCTATAATCAACGATCCCGCATTGACTAAAAAGGAAAATATGGCAAAACAAATGAAATTTTTCAAAGTGTTTTACAATATTCTTTTCGGTCAGGATAGCGGTCCGCGTCTGTACTTATTCTTGTCGGCAGTCGATAAAAACAAGTATAGCGAATTACTGAATTTTTAACATAAAAGTCAAGCTATAAGTCGATTATCGCACATTTTAAGGGTCTAAAACAACATGGAAACAAAAAAAGAATTATTTACCGATATAACCGAATATAATCAAGATTTATTTTTAACTCCGCTTTGGCGTGGCGATAGGGTTTATGCCGAACCCGTATTTGTTTTAAAAAATTATTTTAACAATATCCGTTCCAGCCGTCTTGCATATCCCATAAAACGAATTTTATCCGTTCGCAGTTACGATTTGCAAACGCTGTATACCGAGGGTAAGGACTATATCGTAAATGAGTATGGTGAACTCCAAGTGCTTGATAACGGTGCTATACCGCGGTTTTTATGGAAAGATTACCGAAAAATAGAAAAACCTGTAGGTGAATGTTATATGGATGCCGCCGATGCGTTGGGCAGTTACTTTTTTTGCGATATGTTCAGCGATAAAAAGGGTATGTCCGAATATATGGTTGCGGTAACATACACACACGAGCCCGATGATTATTACAATGTCACGCCCGACAAATCCGATAAGATAAAAGGGTTTTTAAATAAACTAAAAAGCGGCAAAAAATGTAAGGTTGTTTCTTATGGCGATTCCATAACTTACGGCTGGGGTGCCAGCGGCATGCAGGATATAAAAAGGTTGCCTCTCGTGCCTAAATATTGTGACCAAGTAGTTAACTATTTAAGGTCAAAATTTAATTGCGAAATAGAGCATGAAAATTATGCTGTAAGTGGTAAATGCTCCGATTGGGCAGCTTTGGACGAAAATATTACTCAAGCTGTAAACGCCAAACCCGATTTTGTAATTTTGTCTTTCGGTATGAACGATGCAGGCGTTATTCGCCCTGAACTTTTCGTAAAACATATGCAAAGTATTATCGACAAATTCCGCCAAGGTAATAAAGACGCTTGCTTTGTTATTATTTCGCCCATTATGCCAAATCCTTTGGTGGGTTTTGCGGCAGGCAGTTCAATTTTAAATTATCATTACGAATATCATCGTGCCTTTGAACAGTTAGAAAAACAGAACCAAGGTATTGCGTATGCAAACCTTACAAAACTGCATCAAATGCTGTTGGAGAGAAAAACTTTACAAGATACTCTTTCAAATAACGTCAATCATCCCAACGATTTTATGCATAGGGTTCAAGCGCAGGTTGTTTTAAAAACGATTTTAGGTGATTTATTCGATAAAAACTGATTGCCTATATAATAATATGTTACAAATTAAATAGCGAAGTAGTATAAAAATGCTTTCTTAACCGAAGGCATTTTTTTTAC
>CAZPFZ010000034.1:0-10016 GCA_964585955.1 uncultured Acidiphilium sp. | reverse complement strand
ATATCTTATTATAATTATTTTTTTCATTTTTATTTAAGCGCCCTTTTTAATAATTTTGCACATTCGCAAATTGTTTTTGCCGCATAAACGACGTCTTCTTCTTTTGTTGTGTATATAAAGCTAACACGTAAAACGCCTTCGGCTGTTTTTTTGTCGTATCCGCATGACGATATAATTCTTGATATACCGACTTTTGATGAGCAAGCTGACCCTGTTCCTACAACTATTCCTTTATCATCAAGAACGCGTTGCATAATTTCAGCCTTAACACCTGGTATTGAAAAACTAATAATATACGGCGAACATTGTTCGTCGGAAATCAGTGCTGTATCATCGGATAAATTTTTAATAAACAATTCTTTTATATGGTGAACGTAACCATATTGTTGTTCAACATTTTTATATTTCAAAAAAGAATTGTAAAAAACATTTATTCCAAAAGTATTTTCAGTACCGCTTCGTAATCCCTTTTCTTGTCCTCCGCCAAATATTATGGGGTGTAATGTTAAACTTTTTTTATAAAAAAGCGCACCAACTCCCTTTAAAGCGCAAATCTTATGTGCGCTGACAGCATATAAATCAATTTCGGTAGCCGCTTTAAATGGAATTTTTAAAAAAGCTTGTACCCCATCACAGTGAACAATTATGTTACTGTTTTTCTTTTTAACTTGTTTTGCTATTTCGTTAACGGGATTAACTGCCCCGGTTTCGTTATTTACATGCGAAATAGAGACAAAAGTTGTATTATCATCTATAAGACTTAAGAGCTTTTCTTGATTAACACTGCCATTTTTGTTTAAAGGAGCAAATCGTACTTCGACATTACGATTTTTTAATTCTTTAAAACTGTTAAAAACGGCGGAATGCTCACCCTGATCGGTCACTATGTTGCCGCGTTTACCACATGAAAAAATTGCCAAATTATCGGCTTCGCTTCCACTTGCGGTAAAAACAATGTCGTAAGCACCTCCCATAAAAGCAATTAATTCTTTGCGAATATTTTCTATATGCTTCTTTACTGCCATACCGCCTGAATATAACGCCGAGGGATTATAAAACCCATCATTTAACATATTGTCGGTAGCTTTAGCTAAAGACTCCGCATCGGGAATTGTCGTAGCTGCATTATCTAAGTAAATTAAATTATTTGCCATTTTTTAATTTGTGTAATCCTTTTCAATTATCTGCTTGCCTGTGTATGAAACAATATAGGAAAGAAATTTTTCTTCACATTCCATAATAACAATCATTTTTTCGCCAGCCAACGTTATAGCAACGTAATATAACTGGTTTTGAGTATTGTACCCGTTTGGCGTAGCCATTTTGGTTTTTATAGAAGGTGTAACTTTTAGTTTTTCAAAAGACTCACTGCTAACCTTACCTAACTGATAAACATCTCGACTGTCGAAAAATAAAAATTTCTTTCTTGTTTTTCCGTTTATAACTTTTACAATTCTTACTTCACCCGAAATAAAAGTATAATCAAAACAAGTGCAAAATTTACGTTTTATAAAAAAAACGGGAACACCCAATGCGATCGGAAAAATGCACAATAAGAGGAATCCTTTATCTGCAAATAAAAAGAACATATAAAGAAAAAAGACTAAACTTATAATGGATAGATAAAACACTATATTATAAACAGTATAAAGTATTTTTTGTCCCTTTTGGTTTTGAGGAACAGCTGAATTTTCGTAAAATTCTTCTCTCATTTATTTCACCAAATTTTTTAAAATATTATTTTAAAGTAACAAAGGTAACCCCGTGTTCACCCTCTCCGTATTTGCCAAACCTATAAGTATCTACTCGCGAATGCTTTCGCAAAAAATCATGTATTGCAGAGCTGAGTATTTTTAATCCAACTCCGTGGATTATTTTTACTTCATTCAAATTATTTAAACATGCTCTATCTAAAAAGACAGATATTTCGCTAAGTGCCTCAGGAACAGTTTTGCCTATAACGTTAATTTGCGTAGTCGGTGCGGTAAAATTACTCCTATCAACATTAAAAGAAAAAGCCGAATTTTTTTCTTTTTTTACTTTTTTGGGTTGATATATGCGCTCAAAGCCCAAAACAACTCGTTTATCTCCGATAGAAACACCGCATTCCGATTTTTTCTTATTGATAGTTACAATAACTCCGTTTGCATCGAAACTCGGAATAAAAACTCGGTCGCCAACTTTAATTTTTTCAACATCAATTGATTTTTCCGTAAACAACTTTGGTTGCTCGGATTCAAGCTTATATTTATTTTCTTCAAGCTTATTTTTTAATGTGCGAGCTTTAATCAAATCGCCGCTATCAAAAACATCTTTGTCCAAAATAGACTTTATTTGTTCCACCAAATCTTCAGCTTCGGCTACAGCTTCGTTTACTATACGTCTACTTTCTATTTTTGCCGTTGCAAAAAATTTTTCACGTTCTTTATCAAATTTTGCGCGTTCATTCAATAAAGCATCTAGTTCGGCTTGACGTTCTTTGGTTACAACGTCGTATTCTTGAAGCTGTTTTTCAGCGTCTCTACGCGTTTTTTCGGCTTCAGCTAACACTTTTTCAAAAGAAATTTTCTTATTACTTAAAAAAGAAGTTGCTTTATTTGTTATTTCTTGTGAGAGTCCTAATTTTGTTGCGATCTTTAACGCATTTGAGCTTCCCGCCATGCCTATATTTAATCTATAGAGTGGCGCAAAAGTTTCCTCGTCAAAATCCATAGACGCATTCATCATTTCAGAAACAGTAAAAGCATATTCTTTTAAAACTGAATAGTGTGTTGTGATTATGCCAAAGCTTTGTTTTTCCAGTAGGTACTCTATTACCGCCCGAGCTAAAGCAGCACCTTCTTCGGGGTCGGTACCGGCACCAATTTCATCAATTAAAACAAGGCTTTTTTCGTTAACGTTTTCTGTGATATTAATTATGTTTTTTAAATGAGACGAAAAGGTTGATAAACTTTGTTCTATACTTTGCTCATCGCCTATATCAACAAATATATTTTCAAAAATAGAAAGAGCAGAACTGTCTGATGCTTGAATAAAGAATCCGCTTGCAGACATTGCGCAAAACAATCCGACAAGTTTTAAACTAACGGTTTTGCCACCCGTATTAGGCCCGGTTATAAGCAAATATTTATACTTGGAACCAAATGTTATATTTATAGGCACAACCTTGTTTACGTCAATTAACGGATGTCTTCCGTTTACAATATTAACATATCCGTTTTGGTTTAATATAGGTTTTATAGCTTTTGTTCTATAAGCATAAATTGCCTTTGCGAATGCAGTATCTATATCAAATAATATTTGCATATTGTTTAATATTCTATCTGCAATTTGACCTGTTTTTACAGTAAGTTCGGTTAATATCCGCTCAATTTCGATTTTTTCTTCGAGCATTGCGGTTTTCAAATCATTATTCATTTCCAAAACTTCAACGGGCTCAATGAAAATAGTTGAACCGCTTGAGGATTGGTCATGAATTAACCCTTTAACCTGTCCTCTAAACTCTGATTTTACAGGAATAACATATCTATCGCCACGCAAAGTAACAATTGAATCTTGCAAATATTTATTTTTACTTTTTACATAATAATTTAATTTATCGCGAATTTGCTCGTTTAGCCGCTTTATTTTGCGCCTTACCGAATACAGTTTTTCACTTGCGTTATCGCTCATTTGGTCTTCTGATAATATTTTTGAAAAAATGTCATCCTCAAAATATTTATCAAAATAAATGCTTTCGGCTAAAGCTCGAATTACAGTAATTTCTTCGTCATGTATTGATGTAATCGATGAATAAACAATCCTTGCCGAACGCAAGATTCTAGCAACTGACAATAATTCGCCCATAGTAAGAACGGATTCGCGCTTGGCTCTTGCAAGCTCATCTGTTATTGGATCGAAATATTCTATTCCACTTATTCCGTATTCAAACAAAAGTTTAAAACTTTCTTGAGTTTTTTTTAATAAAAATTCAGCTTCTTCTATAGAAGAAACGGGCTTTTCTTGTAAAAGAGCTTGTTTACTTCCGTCCAAAACGGCAAAATTAGAACAAATTTCAAGAATTTTATTATACTCTATACTATTTAAAACTTTTTCGCTAACCATTATTCAACTCCTTTCGATAAATTACCGAAAGTTAAAGGAAGAGATTTAACCGATACATTACCGCTTTGATACATAGAAAGCAGTTCGTTTATTTCTTTTTTATTTAATGAAGTAAAATCAAATATTTCGTTTTGCATTTTCTTATTGGCTTTTAAAAATGCGCAATTGTATATTTCAAATCTACATGACGAAAGCTTATACCTTCTTACCCTAAATGTCCTAGATTCGTCTTTTAAGAAAAAAGTATCTTTTCGCTTACAGTCAACGCATTTTTTAGAAAAAGGACAATAAATCAGGGACATAACCTTAATTGCACCCAAAGTAAGTGCATTAACTTTTTTAAAATTATTCAATTCGCTTTCGCTTAGTTCTTTAGAAAGAGCTATATTATCAGCACCCTCGTTTTGCAGTACCGCATAGGAAAAAGTATTTGTAATATTTAACTCTATTCCACCATAAAATTTTTTCCTTAACCGCTTTGCTAAATATATACCAAATGAACCTTCGCAGTATAACCCATCGAACAAAGTAGCTCTTTCGCAAATAATTTTTTCATCAGCGGAATTTAAATACGCAGGAACATATAAATATTTTTCAGTGATTACTGTTTCATCAAACTTTTTTGCCTGATTAAAAAAAGTTTCGAATTCGGATAAAGAGTTATAATCAAACGGACAAAAAACCAAGCTTTTAATATTAGGTAAAACATTAAAATCAAAATAATGTGATATAACAGTTATATCTCGTTCGCCGATTGTATGTGTGTCATAATAATCCGAAAAATTCAGCGCATTATCGGAGTTTTTAGGATTAATTATATTAACATCACGCTTGTTTGAAAAAGAATAAAAATAATCACTGTAAGCCGAAGCCCTAAGTTCGTTAAGATGCTTTTTGACAATAAACAAGCTTCCTTGTAAATCGCATGTCGGCGTAACAGCAAACGGATAAATATCGGATTTCCTTAAATTATCTTTAACCTCTGATTTTGTTACCGCGCTATTTATTGCCTTTTGCGGCAAATAGTCGCTCGTATATTGTTTCCCGTTAATCGTTAAAATCATTGGTTGGTTTTCCGCAGCAAAGAAATCGCACTTAATGGGAAATGTTTTTTGATACTCCCCGTATTTTTCAATTAAAGAGACATCTTTAGTAATGGACAAATCACACCCAGCAAAAGCTTTTTGGCGGAATTTTATAATAATTTTATTATTCTTACAAACAGCAACAGCATTGCCTATTTCTTTGCCATCGTGTAAAATTTTAAAACAGTCGCCTTCGCTTATACTGCATTTTAATGACGAAGGTATTATTTCGTCACCTTTTACAGCAGCAATCTTCCCTATAATTTGACCGCAATGGTTTTGAATCTTGTCAGAAATAAGCGTTTTACTTTGTCCAAATGTTAAACCTTCTGTATATCCGCCACGGTTATATGTGCGTGTAAGATTATCTAATTTTGTTCTATTAAAGGTACCTCTAAGTAACTCAGAATAAAAATCGCATGCAGCACAAACATATTCAAAACTTCGCATTCTGCCTTCAATTTTAAAACTTTTTACGCCTGACGAAATTAATTCTTTAACCTTATTATATAAACCGAGGTCAGATAACGAAAGAGCATAACGTATATTATCAGATATACCCTCCCCTTGATAAGAATATAGTTTACGGCAAGGTTGACGACAAAAACCTCTGTTACCGCTTTTAGCGCCTATAAATGAACTCAAATAGCAATGTCCTGAAAAGCACGTGCATAATGCACCGTGAACAAATACTTCTGTTTCTATAATTTGAGATATTTTTCTTATTTCTGAAATATGTGTTTCACGAGCAAGAATTACACGTGAAAAACCAAAAGCAAGGGCTTGTTTTGCACCAATTACGTTGTTGATGCCTGCTTGCGTGCTTAAATGCAAGCAAATATTAGGATATGCTTTTTTTAATGCTCTACCTAAAAATATATCCTGAACTATAAAAGCATCGGCACCGGCCGCATATGCTTGACCTATTACATTAAAATATTTTTCAAGCTCATTATTTTTTATAAGGGTGTTAACCGCTATATAAACTTTAACGCCAAAAATATGCGCATAAGCCAAAAAATAAGGTAAACGTTCCAAACTAAAATTGCCTGCATTCTTGCGTGCCGAAAAATCGGATAAGCCTATATAAACGGCGTTTGCGCCGTAATTTATAGCAGCATAAAAATTTTCTTCGCAACCGACCGGTGCAAGCAATTCAGTTTGGTTCATAATAATTACCTTAAAACTATATTATTTTCGTTTAGATATCTTAATATCTTTTTTATAAATCCGTCAACTTCTCCTTCGCCGAAAGTTTTTTCAAGCGAAGAAAAAATTAAGCGATATGCCATACTTTTTTTACCTTCTTCAACGCCTTTACCTTGATATACATCGAATAATTCAACAGAAACAAGATTTTTGCCACCGCGTTCTTTAATAAGTTTTTCGATGTGCTCGTTGGTAATTTGTTCGTCACATACAAGAGCAAGGTCGCGTTCAACTGCAGGATATTTTGATATAGGCTTAAAATACACTTTTCCGCAAATCAATTGTTCTATTAAATCAAAATCAAGTTCGGCAACGTATATTCTACGTTCTATACCTAATTTTTCACTTAAAGTGGGATGAAGTTCACCAAAAACACCAAGTAAGTTGCCATCACACACTATCTGAGCCGAACGACCGGGGTGCAAATAAGGTATATCGGCTTTAACAAAAGAATAATTGCGTCCGAAATGAAGCGATTGAAATAAATTTTCAATTGAGCCTTTTAAAGTAAAGAAATCTTCTGCGTCACCGTATACACCTAACGCAATACGATTATTTTCGGTAGGAAGCTCGGTTAAAGGTAATTTTTGGGGAAGATATACCTTAGAAAATTCAAATAAGCGACCTTCAAGATTCTTTTTGCTAAGGTTTTTGGCTATTGTTTGTACCATCGAAGGAGCCAAGAAAGTTCTCATAACACTCATTTCTTCTCCTAAAGGATTTAAAATGGATATATGCATATTTTCTTGTGCATTTTTATCTAAGCCAAACAAATCGTACTCTTTTTCTGAAACAAACGAGTACGTTAGTATTTCGTTATACCCCATTGCCACAAGTGAATTTTTTACCGTATCTTCACGTTGTTGGCGCAAAGTCTTTCCTCCGCCTGTTATAGCTGCTTGTTCTAAAAATCTTCCCTCTATATGTTCATAGCCGTAGGATCTAATAATTTCTTCAGCTAAATCAGCAAAAGATTCTACATCATCGCGATATGGCGGTATTACAGCGGAAAAACTTCCATCACCATTATCGTTTATATCAAAATAAAGCTTCGCTAAAATAGTTGTTTGTGTCTGAGTGGGAATTTCTATACCTAAAATACCATTTATAGCGGCATAAGTTGCTTGTACTGTTTTTGGTGTTAGATCCTCATTAAGTACATCAACTGTTTTACCGTAAATTTCTCCGCACCCTAATTCTTGTATAAGATGAAGTGCGCGTTGCATTCCTTTATTAACTGTATATGAATCAACACCTTTTTCAAAACGTGCAGATGAATCCGACCGCTGCCCCAATGATTTTGCAGTTTTTCTTACACTATCGCGTTTAAATTTAGCACATTCAAACACAAGTTGAGAAGTAAAATCATTAATGGCGCTTTCTTTGCCGCCCATAATTCCGGCTAAAGCAACAGGCTTACTTCCGTCACATATTACAAGATTTTCAGAATTAAGCTTAAATGATTTTGAATCCAAGGTAACAATACTTTCGTCTTTTTTGGCACGTCTAATAACAAGCTTTTTCTCCTCGAGCATATCAAAATCGAAAGCATGCATCGGTTGTCCCAATTCAAGCAAAACGTAATTTGTTATATCTACAATACAGTTTATAGCACGCAATCCCATTAAAGCAAGCCTTTTTTGCATCCAGCGAGGTGATGGTTTTATATCCAAATTTTTAACGTATTGTGCCATATATCTCGGGCATAAATCTGTAGCCTCAACATCAACCGAAACAGGGCAATCTTCTTGCCTATTTGAAGCTGTATAATCATATGATGGTTCACGTAAAGGTTTATCGAGCATTGCAGCGACCTCTCTTGCTAAGCCTAAAATGCTTTGACAATCTGGTCTATTTGCCGTTACGCCTATTTCAAAAACAGTATCGCGAATATTTAACAATTCGCAAACATCTGCCCCGACAGGAAAATCATCGCAAAAAACAAGAACTGAATCTTCGTCTGCACCGGGATAGTATTCTTGAGTAATACCTATTTCTGCGCCACCGCAAAACATACCGTCTGACTCTACGCCACGAAGCTTACCTTTTTTTATCAGTGTACCATCGGCAAGAACTGCACCGTCTAAACTTACAGGAACCTTATCGCCCACTTTTATATTTTTAGCGTTTGTAACTATTTGCAGAAAACCGTACTTACCTACATTTACAGCGCAAACAGATAATTTATCGGCATTAGGATGTTGTTCAATTGCATTTATTTGACAAACATATATGCCTTTTACGTCTTTATTAATTTCTATTATTTCTTCAACTTCAAATCCGCACGAAAAAAGTTTATCCTTCAAACTTTCAACAGGAATATCTTTTATATCTACATATTCATTTAACCAACTTAAAGGTAATCTCATATTAAACCCTCCAAATTATTTGAACTGTTTTAAGAATCGTATATCATTTTCAAAAAAGTATCTGATATCGGGAATACCATATTTTAACATAGCTATTCTTTCAAGCCCTACACCGAAAGCAAAACCTTGGTATTCGTCGGGATCGATATTGCAGTTTTCAAAAACTTTACGGTTAACCATTCCTGCGCCTAAAACTTCAATCCAACCCGTTCCTTTGCACAGTGAACAACCTTTTCCGTGACACTTAAAGCACGATACGTCAACTTCAACGCTTGGTTCAGTAAAAGGGAAATATGAAGGACGTAATCTCGTTTTTACGTTATCGTCAAAAAGTTTCTTTAAAAAAGCTTCTAATGTGCCTTTTAAATCCCTTAAATTAATGTTTTTATCAACGACTAAGCCTTCCATTTGATGGAACATGGGACTGTGTGTGGCATCATCATCTGCCCTATATACTTTTCCCGGGCTAATGATTTTTAAAGGTGGCTTTTTATCAAGCATTACCCTCGCTTGCCCTGAAGATGTTTGCGTGCGTAACATAATATTATCCCCGACATAAAGGGTATCTTGCATATCGCGCGCCGGATGATCTTCGGGAATGTTTAACAATTTAAAATTAAATTCATCCGTTTCTATTTCAGGTCCTTCAAAAATTTCAAACCCCATACCGACAAACACATCAATTAATTCGTTTCTTACAAGATTAATCGGATGAATAGAACCAAATTCATCAGCTAAGCCGGGCATAGTAACATCAATGCGTTCAGTAGTTAAAGCATTGGCGAGCTCATCTTTTTTGCGCTCTTCTTCTTTAGCTTGAATAATGGCTTCGATTTTACATCTTAAGTCGTTAACTAGTTGTCCGATTTTGGGTCTTTCTTCGGGTGCTACGTCACGCATACCTTTTAATAACTGAGTAACGGAGCCGCTCTTACCTAAGTATTTTACCCTTATTTCATCAAGCGACTTTTTATCTTTTACCGAACGGATAGCTTCAAGAGCACTATTGTATAGCTCACTTATTTTTTCTTTCATAAGTCTCCTTTTCTAAGCGTATTTAATACAAAAAGCCCTGCAATATAACAGAGCTTTTATGTGCGGCAATTTAAAAAACAAAACAAATATTATTGTGGAGTTTAAAAATATTAAAGTTTTTATTTTTACTAAATAACCGTTAAAAAACAAATTATTACGAGTATACCGTAAATTACCGCTAAAGCCTTTTAGTTATATATTTATTATATAAATA
>CAZPFZ010000033.1:0-10128 GCA_964585955.1 uncultured Acidiphilium sp. | reverse complement strand
GGTATATACTCGCGCATTGTGGCAATCATAACGGGTGCTGTATAACATGTATTCATTACATAGCAGTTAGTATACGCCGATGTTGCCTCTTGTTTATTGAATAAATATTGATCGGGATCGGTCATAGGACTTTGGTAAGCATTGCAGTTAGTAGGAACGCTTATATTTTTAGATGCGTTTACCCTGCCCGAAGCAAAGCTACCCATACCGGGAACATATACGCCTACACCAAATTTTTGGTCGTTTGTCCAAGCAAACCAATCTTCAGAGTGAACGCCATTGATGTAACCACCGGTTACACCCCAAGGCCCTAAATTTGATTTTGTAGTAAGGGCATCGTTAGTCCAAGCTTCTGTGCCTTCGTAACAAACATAGTTGTTAAAAGATTGAACAACATACGTTGCAGGCATTTCGTTAGAGTGCGAATTCCACGTTCCCGTAAAGCCGTTCCAATCGATAAAACGATTTTTTACGTATAACATATTGTTTTTAACGGTATACCAGTTTTCCATATACGATTTTGTAGTGGAATTTTCTTGAGCCCAGTCCATAGCGCGCGTTTTAACATAAAGCGTATCTTGCGTTACCTGATAATCGATAATTTGACTTGCATCACACTTATAATTTCCTGCTTGAACGGGGTTATACGGCCAATAATGTCCGCCGTCGCCTGCCGTTAAGCACCAAGCGCGCGTGTATCCGTTTTCGCCGTTAGTTGCCTTTTGCGTGCCGCCAACAGCTGCATAAAACGACTGTTGGAACTGTCTGCCTCTATCGTAATTGTTTATTAAATTAACATGATTAGAAAGCAAAGTTGAACCGGGGTAAGCCTCGCTTGCCTTTATTCCTATAACAACGTCGCCATCGGCAGTCAACACTTCTTCTATGGCGTCGCCTTCGTAAGAAAGACGTTCTAAATAGGTAAGTGCGCCACCTGCGGCAAGATCCATACCGACTTTTAAATCTCCGCTAACCAAATAAACTTCTTTTTGCGTTGCGGATATTTCACGGTTTGTAACAGCTACTCCACCCAAAGTTACGTTACCTTTTGCGCTTGAAATGTTTTTTACGGTAATTTTTTCCAATTTCTTATTAAAATTACCGCATCCGTTTTCACGGAAAGCATCTAAAAATTGTGTGAAGTCCGTCATTTTTGTGTTAGGTTCAATGTAAAAGTTTTCTTCAACCTTTTTTGACGAATCCTGTATATCCGAATAAAAATAAGTACCAAACAAACCTACGTCTGTTTTAAAGCCCATTTTTATATATTCTTTTCCGCTTATATCGGCATTTATTGAATATTCTATAGTTGAGCCGGCATCTATTTCTTTACTGCTTTGCTGTGCTAAAACAGATGTATACGTATATCCGTCACCTCCGTCTTCGTTAACCGAAGACGAGTTAGAAGGAGAAGAAACCCCGCCCTCGCCCGAACATGATACCAATAAAAGAACACTGCAAACAGCGGCAATTATTCGTATTTTATTTTTCATAAAAAACTCCTTTGAAAATACGGGTGGGTTTTATACCCACCCGCATCTTTTACTATTGATTTATATTACTTTTTAAGTAACCGTATTAATTACAATACAACAATTGCACGAATTGAGAAGCCTTCATGCGGTGTAAGACGCCAATCGATCTTGCAAAGGTCGAGAGTATCGGTTGCAAACACTGCGGGAACATCAACGCATCCTACAGCCCATTCACCGGCTTTCATATTAGTAATCGGTTGAATATCAACATAACCACCGTCATAAGAACCTTCGGGTTGTGTGCCGTTTTCGGCATGTGCCGTTGTTACAGGGAATAAACGAATAGGTTGTTCTCCGCCACCTACGGCAGAAGTATTTTGGTAAATAACATAAATTTTTTGACCTGCGCCAAGTTGAATATTGTAACAACCGGTAACGTGTCCATAGAAACCTATATACATTGCTGTGGCTGCGTTAAAATCGGCATTCATAAACTTAGTAGAAGAAGTAAGCGCATTATATTCGACTACCGCACCTTTAGCAAATCTACCATCTGCCTTTAATACGTCAAAATATGTGGATATAGAGAAATCTAAACCTCTCTTAGTGTCAATTTTGAATACTAAAGATTTTAAAGAAACACTGCCTTCGCCGGTAAATTCAAACTTAATACCTGTTATAACAGCAAGACCATCTACGCCGGAAGCAAGATTTGCTTTTACCGTGCTATATTCGGTAGTGGGTTCAAAGTCAACGCTGTATTCAGCATCGCCAACACTGTACTTCATAGTAATTTTAGTGATGCCGTTTGCCATTGCTGTTAATTCTGCAGTTTTATAAACGCCTACGGGATAGCTGTATTCGGCAGCCGTAATAGATGCTCCACTCTTTTCAATGGTTACATTGGTTGCTAACTCGTCAAAGTCAAATGCAATGCTTGCGCCTTCACTTGCGGTGAAAGCAAATTTGTTATCGGCAAAGTTAATACCGGGCAATTCAGCAGCAATATAACCTTTCATTTCTAAAGCTTCAATCAAAAGATAGTTATCTATACCGTTCATAGCCAAACTGAAGTCTACAGCGGTTAATGTACCTGCAAAGTTTTCATAAGCGGTCATGCTAATCAATACTTCTTTGAATTCCTTCATACCTTGTTCAAGGCTGATTTCGCGTTCTACCGTCCATTCGTCGGTTGCATTTTTAAGATGGAATTTTAATTTAAGAGCTTGACCGTAACCACCGTTTTTAATGTTGAGTGCAACGGTAGAAAGTCTGTCAACGGTTAATTCGCCTTGTTTTAAAGTGAATTCGATTGCGCTGCTGCCATAAGGTGCATATGCAAGTAAACCTTCTTTGGTGTTATATAAAACGGTATCGCCGGTAGCTTCTGCTTTAGCGTATTCTCTCGGGAAGTTCCAACCGTTTATAGCCTCTTGTTTAACAGCATCTAATTCTTCTTTTGAAGAATCGTTAAAGCTTACTGTATCTTGCGGGTCGGTATATTTATTGCAAGCAACGCCCTTTATTTCTTTAAAGCAAACAACGTTATTTAAAGTGGGGTAATCGGCATCTCCGTTATGATCCCAGTTATAGCAGTCAATACGGAAAGCGCCAACTTTAACTGCATTTGCCCAAGCAGAAACACCGTGACCGGCTTTATCCATTGTCAATTCATCTAACTTAAGTTCGAGCGTAATCCATTCGTCCTCTTCTGTCATATTTCTCTGTTCGGCAGGGAATTCATATTTGTATTGTGCAAAACCCTGTTGCGCCCAAGTTAAATCATCAAACATGATAGCAAAGAATACGAACATTTCTGAAGCGTCGCCCATGTTTTTAACTTGCATTACAAGATGTTGTGAACCATCTAATAAAACACCGAGGTTGTCGCTACCGAAAGCACCGGTATGAACGCCGTTTAAGTTGTTGTTCTTTGTGCCGAAGTTTACTTTCATGTAGCTTTCGTCACCATTGTTAACGAGTTCTTTAGAAAGACCTTCTTGTGAACCGTTAGCCGACCAAACGCTAAAATTGCGGTTCATTGTTTCCGCATTGTAATACATACCTTCGCTTGTTTTAATATAAATTTCGGTATCTGCGGTAACGGGCTTTGTAAAGTCGTATTCGGTTGTGTACTGCGCATCTGCGTAATAGCCGAGCAATTGGTAACCGTCTGCTAAAGAATCTCTCTTTTCAGCACAAGTACCTTCTTTAACCATTGTGTAAGGATCTTCGTAAGCGGTATCGTGCGTATCGTATACAACATGATAGGTAACTTTAAAAGTCTTTGACCATTTTGCATACAACGTCATATCCGACGTAACTTTATCCGTTTCGAAATTCCACTTGTTTTCGTAAGTGGCTTCGGTATACCAACCTTCTAATTCAGCATTGTTGGGATTGTCGCCCATAACTTGCAAAACAGGTTCGGTTAATAAGCCGTCACTGTCTTTCTCTATTTCTCTGTCTCTGATGGTGTTTGTAACTAAGTCGGTGCATTTTTCAAAATGAACCTTCCAAGTTGTAACTTGTTCTACAACAGAAGTATTAGGATCTAAGCTGCTTTCGCCTCCCGATTCTTCAACGCAACCAATCATGGCTACAGTACTCAGCACCAACATACATACAAGTATACCGATAGCTAATCTCTTTTTCATTTTCTTTACTCCTTATTTTTTATTTTCACTGCTTTTGCAGTTAAATTACCTTATTTATAAAAATTTTTTTAAAATGTACGGTCAAACGTTTCTTTCAAGTTGACTATTCTGTTTTCCTTTCTTGAAATTTCCGCGCCGTAAACACATAAATGTCCGTTAACGGAATCGTCTATACTTGTCAAAGATAACGACGAATCGTCTCCGTTATAATATTGTACTAATGTTTGCATAATTGCGTAATCTCCGCCAAAATGCCCGCCAAACTTTGCATTATTAATAACCTGTTGTGATACATCTATAATTGTTTCTTTATAATCGCAATATTGGTCGTGTAAACAGTATTCTCTTAATGCAAGTTTATCTTCGGATAATTTGCCTTCGATTTCGCCTTTTTCGCCAACAATATGTAAGTAACGTTCAGCTTTGCTTGTTCCGCAAATCAAGTTTAACGAACCTATAGACCCATTTTTGAATTCTACAATCACATTTTGACGGTCTATTACATCTCCGTCAGTTTTGAAAGCGCATTTGCCATACTGTGAGGTTTTTAAATGGGCTATTTTTTCTTCCCTTGTTATTTTATCCAAGGGCTTGTTTAAATCCGCCCAAACCAAAAACGGCATCGGATCCCAATCTAAATGTACACGTATTGCCGAAAAGGCACATTGCCGTTCTAACGGACAATCGAAACAATATTCCGTCGAGCCCTTCGGAGCGTTTTCACTGCAAAAATACGCGCGCTTACCAAAGCTTGCAACCGATAAAGGTTCGCTATCGTTGTTAAGCCAACACATTAAATCGGTATCGTGACAAGTTTTTGCCAATAAAATGGGAGAACCGCATTTTTTTTCGTTATTCCATTTGCCGCGATCGTAAGAATTGAGGTAGTGCGCAATGGAAACATGCTCGTTCATTTCTAAACTTGTAATTCTTCCGATTTTTCCGTCTGCAATCAATTCTTTTACCTTGTGATAAAAAGGCGTGTATCGTAAAACGTGACAAACAAAAATTCTACAACCGTTTTCTTTTGCCGTCTTTTCTAAAGACAACAATTCGTTAGGCACCGCAGTAACGGGCTTTTCTAATAATAAATCATATTTTGCTTGCAACAATTTAATAGACGTTTGGTAATGCTCGTTATCCATTGTTGCGTTAATTACAAAATCGCAATGCGTTTTTGTTTTTAAAAATTCGTCAAGTGATTCAAATAACGCTTCATCGGGCAACCCGTAACGCTCTTTAGCTTCTTTTAGTTTTTGGGGATTTATATCCACTACCCCTACTATTTTAAAGTTATCGGACGATTGCAAGCTGTAATCGGCGTAAACCTGACCTCTATTTCCGTATCCGACAACTACTGCTTTAATTTGTCTCATACCGTCTCCTAATTACAATTTCATTCCTGTGGCGAACTCTCCGCCTTGGAACTGATCCATGCTGATTGCCGCGTTAATAATAAGCGGTATACTTGCAATAATGTATATTGCATAAACCACACCTTGCTCGTTTAAATTGTTAAAATAGTCCGTCCTTGCAAGTATCATGGGCATCAAAGTCATTTTATCGTTGAAAACAAGACTCGGCCACAAATAATCGTTATATGCGCTGGCAAACGTTCCGACAAAGTAATATAGCATAATCGGAAGCATTAAAGGCGTAACAATTGTAATAATAGTTTGCGAATCGGAAGCCCCGTCTATTCTTGCACTTTCGAATACAGATCGCGGCAATTGATGAAAGAACGTTCTGAATAAGAACAACGAACCAACCTGTCCTCCGCCAATCATCGGCAATAAATATCCGAAATATGTATCTTTTAAATGTAGTCCGTTAGAAATAAACGGCAACAATACAGGCATACCCATAACGGCAGGAATTAACATTATAAAAATAAACAACATGTAAATTCCGTCTTTAAAATGGAAATCAATCTGTGTAAAAATATATGCAAGAATCAAGCCGATAACGGCATTTATAAACGTACTTGCACCCGCTGTAAATATACTGCGAAGTAAAGGTGCCCAAATATCCGCAAACGCTTTTGAATAGTTTATTCCTATTGTGCTTAACGACGAAAGCTTTGGAAAGCTAAATATACTTGCTATAATTTCATCGTTTGTTTTAAAACTGTTAATAATCGTTATATATAACGGAATTAGCGAGAATACTACGCAAAATGTAGTCCACACGCACGTTAAAACCTGCCATCTTACACGATCTGAAAGTTTTAAGCGCGCCGCTTTATGTTTAACTCTCATTTTTAATCACCTTCCTTATCGGCTTTTAGCTGCGAACGCAGGTTGACGACCGTGACCGCAACGAGGAAGATAAAGATAACCGTCGCATATGCGGATGCTAATCCGTATTCGCCGTTAACCATATATCCGTACATCAAATTGATAGGCGTTTGTGTACCCCAACTACCCGACGTAACCATATACGTCCTACCGAAGTTTTGAACCGAAGCTATAAACGTTGTGGTTAAAACGTACTTTAATTGCGGTAATATTAACGGGATATCGATATTTAACAATCGCCGCAATACGGAACAACCTTCTAATTCGGCAGCCTCGTAATAGCTTGAAGGAATATTCATCATTGCACCGTAAAATATCAAATAACCGCCCACAAACGGGAAGTTCATTAATATTAACGATGGCAATGCCCATTTTGTACTTGTTAAAAATTTAACACTTTCGCCTTTTAACAACCTTATTACCGTGTTTACAACGCCATATTCGCCGTAAATACCCATTCTCCAAATCATTAAAGAACAAATACTCGGTACAACAGACGGAATAAACATAAGCATTCGCATTAACTTAGAATATTGCTTGTTGCGCATAATAGAAAGGAAGAATGCGAAAATAACCGGAGGAACCAAACCGAATAGCAAGTCCGTACCCAAGAATATAAACATATTCCTGAACGATTCGCCTGCATAAACGTTGTTAAAAATTTGTTGATAGTTCGCAAAATTGTTCCATACCATTGTAGGTCTTTCTTGCGAATAATCAAACAGCGACAAAATCATCGTAGCAACGCCGGGGTAATAACAGAATGCTACAAGCAATACCATGCACCCCAACAAGATTAAATAAACGTATCTATGTTTTATAAAACCTTTTAAAACATCTATAACATATGCTTTAGTGCGGGCGTTAATTATGCACAGGAACAACACTAATTCAACCAACACCGTTACCACAGCCGTTACTATTGAAATAATCGTTAACGTGCGGAAGGTATCTTTATTCGCAATTTTATTAATATCTATGCGCATAAAGATATTCTTTTCGGAACTTTCCGTTAAGTTGTGGTTTTGATATAAAACATACAACATTTCTCCGGCTTCGTTTAATTTCATTTTTTTAATATTAAACGCGTTTTTAACGGAGAATAAAATTTTACCCGAATTAAAATCTATTTTTGTTATTTCATCTGTTAAGGCGTAGCGTACATAGCCTACGTTTCTTTCGGCATCGTAAGTTAATGCGTCTGTTTCTTCCGTAGGTACGGCAGGCAAACTAAAATCATAAGGGGTTGATTCCATAAGTTCGCCAAGCGATAATTCATCCATATCGGCCTTAGCGTAATAATGCACGCTTTGATCTGCCGAAACAAAATAAAACATTTCGTTTTGTCTGTTGTATCCGCTGCCCCTTATACTTATTTCATCGGGATAATACATTCCGTATTTATCCGAATCGAACTTATTTGCATAAACCTTGAAAGCACCGCTACTTTTAAAATCGAACGCGCCTTTTTCTTCACGCTCTTCATTCGACATATCGGTAAAACGGTTCATTTCAAAATCGGTAGATATTTTAAACGCGCCGCCTTTATGTATCAAATAAATATACTCTCCGACGACATCCATTGATGTTGGAATTAAGCCGTTTGCAAGCGATAAATTAATATAATCGTTGCCTTCGCGATCGGCCGCCATACCGTCGAAACGATATACATATCCGGAAGCCACAGCCCCTTCGCTAAGATTATTTGCCGAATATTTATAAATTTTGTAATACGACTGTATTTTTGTAAGAAAATACAAGTAACCATTCCCATAAGTGCTTGCTTGCACTCCGCCGACATATTGCACCCTTTCTTTTAGTTGCAGTTGATTATCCTCACGAGCAAAACAATATAGATACAAATCGTCGGCAACGGCAATAAGAGAAGAATATCCGTCATATTGGTACAGCTTGCTGATTGAGCGGCAACCCACACCGTATTTTTCTTCGGTATAAGCGTTTAAATCGAATTCGTCGAGCACTTTATCGGCATCGTTCAACAATACGATTTTTCCGCCGTTTGTTGAATAATACGCACAGTTGCCCTCTGCCGAGCGCGCCACATCCGTTACGTTTTTACCGTCGATTGACGTAAGCGTTGTGTTTTTAGGCACATAAGAAGCGAATATAAAGCAGCTTACTAAAACAGCCACAAAAAACACCGCTATCGCCACTAACCATTTAACGCTTGTCTTTTTTAAAGATAATTTATTCACTTTTTGACCTTCTTACACATTAAGCACCGGCATAAGTAACACTTTCGCCGGGATATTTATAGAAGACCTTGCTCCAACCTTGCTGTTCAGCCAACTTATAAAATGCGCTGAGCAATGAATCGTGCCAAGTTGCGCCAAAATTCTTAGTTGAAATACTATCGTTGCCAACGCCCGTCAAGTATTTTTTCCAAAGAGTTATACTTGTGGAAATGTTATCTTGATTGGGGTGCATATAACGAATTAAGAAATTAAGATAATGGTTGGAATCAGCCAAACCGGTAAAGGTTACTTTTGTAGATTGGAAATAAGTTCTCCAAGCGGAAGGAACAACTACATAATCGTTTTTAACCGTTGTTAAACCTTTAACCGAAACGTTTTTGTTTGAAAGCGTATTATAATAAATCGTTTGTCCGTAAGGAGACATAAAGAATTTTAAGAAATCAAGGTTGATTTTGTTTTGAGCGCTTCCGTGTTGAATAATGGATAAATATCCACCGTTGCCGCCTACGTCACGAATAAGCGAACCTTCGGGAATATATTTACTTTCCATCATAGGATAATCAAAGAAGTCCAACTTAAAATTATCGTTTTCCGCTCCGGCAAAAGCCAACCCCTTGCCTGCATAATCCAGTAAAATTTGCGGAGAATCCTTACCGTTTTGCTGACTTTGGAACGAGTTTCTCATATCGACGAGAGAACGGTCGGCAGCATCCAACATTAAATATTCTTTCATTTTGACGAACTGTTCTATAAAATCGGCAAAACGCGCGCTCTTTGCACCGGCATAAACGCTACTCGTGTCATCCAAAATAGTATTGAACAATCTTGAATAAACATAACCGTAATTCATTGCGCTTTCGGGTGCTTCGTCGGTCATATCTATCCTATAATCGCTTACGTAATCTTCGTCGCCGGGTTGAGGCATGATTACGTCATACATAGGTCTGTAATATAAATCCCCGTATACGCGAAGCAACCAAGTGAACTGTTCGCTACTGATCGATTCTGTATCTAACGAAATACCTAACGGGTTTTTATAGCCTGCTTGTTGCATATATTTACATAAATTCAACAATTCTTGCCAAGTTGTAGGCGTTTCGGATAAAGTTACGCCATCCTTTGTTGCTTCCGTCTGTGCTGCTTGAACAGCTACGGTATTAATAAACCAAGCAGTATTTAAAGACTCTGAATTCATTATAAAACAATCGGTGTTAGCGCCGGATTTATCCGTAATATAAGCATCAGATTCCAAAACGTCTTTCCAAAGTATATTTTTGCCGGCATATGCGTTTTTGCTGTAAACCGAAGATGCCATATTTAAGCAATATTGTTCAACGGTTGTACCAACCAGGTTTCCTTGGATAATATCCCACTTGGTATTAGGATCTTTTACCTCTGCCATTACTTTATCGCTATATGTAGAATCGGTATAGTTTGTGTTTAAATTAACAACTACCGTGCCGCCATGCAAGCGCATGTATTC
>CAZPFZ010000032.1:0-10148 GCA_964585955.1 uncultured Acidiphilium sp. | reverse complement strand
CCCCTTTGCCAAGTATGGCCCGGCAGCGAGCGCCTCGCCTTCGGGGAGGAGTAAAATACGCCTTGCTATCGTTACCCTCTATTCTAAATTGCTTAGTACTTAGTAAGTAATAAGCATTTAGATAATCTTAGAGAAAAAACATACTTAATTAGTTAAAGAAAAATCCTCATTGATTAGCAAATTAAATGAAGAACATTTTAATTTTCGCAGGAGGTACAGGTAGTATAGCCTTGCAGAGCGGACTACACCACCTTTACGGCCCTTCTCTGAAAGTAGACATCGTCATTTCCGCATACGACAATGGAAAATCAACGGGAGAATGCAGGAAAGTTTTCCAAGGAAAAATCCTTGGCCCATCGGATCTTAGGAAAAATCAGGTTACCCAATTCAAGTTGCGTAATAGATTGGACGATTGTAACACTTCTGAGACGGCGGCGCAAATCATGTGCAGATTGTTCGAAGACCGCTATACACGTGTAAAGTGGCAAGACTCATATACATATGCCATCACACAAACCAAGAAGGCTTTTGCTGATATTCGAACAAAGGAAACGGGAAATAGTAATTTGGACAGGAAAGAGGAAATTTTAATCCGTCTTATTAATTTCTTTTTTTTCGACGAATACGCCTCTTTAGAGCGCAATGTAAGACCATCGATATTGACAGCTAATCTTTCCGACTTCTCTATTTCAAATATCTACTACGCCTCAGCTGCGGCATTAAACGGGAATTCCTTAGCCAAAGCAGGGAAATTGATGTCGGAGATTTTGGACATTCCAGACAACGTCCATCTCATCTCTGACGTTAATCTCTATTTGAATGCCCAAACGCGACTGGGCAATATTATTTCCGATGAAGGGAAAATCGTCGCTTATGACAATCCTAACGATCCTATCTCTTCTGCCGTCCTCCTTGACGAGAAGGGAGTGCCTTATACCCCCAGCGTGGACGAAGGCATCGAAACAGGAACAACAACATCCGAGCTAATATCCCGTGCCGACATTATCATTTTCAGTTCAGGCACACAGTGGTCGTCGCTCATCCCCACCTACATGCATAAGGGATTTAAGGAAAAGATCAAACAGTCAGATGCTGCCAAATATTTGGTAATGAACAACAAGGAAGACCGAGACATGAAAGGAATAGACGCCAATGGTCTTCTAAATATTGTTAAGGAATATCTTCCTATGGAGGACATCAAGATTGTTGTGAACACCAATGCAGACAAGAGTATGACGACATTGGACGCCCAGTGGAACTCACAAACCATCTATGCCCCTCTCAGCGTACAAGGCAGTAAGACACACGATCCTTTGAAACTTGCCGGATGCATCATACAAGATTACTATGCCCCCTATCTGGGCAAACCCTTTTACTATTTTGATTTTGACGATACCATTTGGTCAAGTTCTAAAGATGTGCTGATGCGCAAAATCTCCAAGGAGAATTTAGAACTCTTATATAAAGCCTTCTTGGGTAAATTCATCCTCATCAGCGGTAATTCCGACAGTCATTTTACAGAGTTAGAGGATAAGTTCAGCGAAGCATTTTGCCAGAGCGAAGTCAAGGATGAAAATGGTTTCCTGCTATATTGTAACGGAGGAAACTGTGTCTACCAAATCCGGCAAGGACATATAACATACTTATATAACATCATCGACGATTACAATCTGAACGATGATTATTTCAAACTGACCGACAAGATTCTGGAAGCACTAAGAAGCGGAGGATGGAATCTGAACATTTCAAATTTTGAGAACCGAGGCAATTGCATTCTTTCTATCAAGCCCTTAAAGAATCGTCCACTCGCCAAGAAGATTATCGACCAAGTTATTCAAGTAAGCATTCCGCTGCAACATGGTTGCGCCAAGTATGCGGCCTATATCAATGGCAACACGACAATAGACATCATGAATGCCGATTACAACAAAGGCGTGATTGCCAAACTCATTACGGAGCAACACGGTTTACACCCCTCAAACATCGTATATGTTGGCGATAAGACCGACTCTGGCAACGACAGCTGCATCTTAAACCTCGGCTACAAAGTACTTCCAGTGGATGACGTGGCCGACTTCAACGTATTTGCCAAAACCTATTTCTTTTATAAGAAATAAAAAGAAACATGAAGAAAATACTTATATTTGTTTCCTCTGGGCTTTCTACACGCATGGGGGGCTTCCCCAAGGGACTGTCCGAAGTTGGAGGAACGACGGTCCTAGCCCATGCCATCAGAATAGCAGAGCCTTATTATGACAAGATTTATGTGATTTGCAATTTCACAACAGAACCTAAGTTTTCCCAACTTCTAGGCGAGGAGAACCTACCCGTGAGATTACGTCCAATCATCACAGGGAAAGGTGATGCGGAATCAGTATTAAAGTCCATTAAGCTTGTCAAAAAGGAATTGTCCGAAGATTTCGATTGCACATTCTGCTGGGGAGATGCTTTTTTTACATCCTCCGTGCCTTTTCAAACCATGATGTCAGTCGATTTATCCTCTTCCACCCCTCTTTGGGTGGGATGTTCCGTAGACAAAGATCCCTATGCCTACTTCGACATTCAGACAGAAAACGGCAACCTTTCTGGAGCAAGAATCTTAAAATCTTATTTTAAGAAAAGAGACGGCAACGTGACGGTAGGCATTCATGATCAATGCATCTTCCGATGCCAGACAGAGCTGTTTTTGGAATTGTTGTCCCTTTATCAAAAAGAACTAGGCTTCAATGGCTCTGATTATCTGAAATCTGCGACAAACGAGATGGGATTGCTCAACTCTTTTACTTTTGCCGCTACCGTGAATCGACCAGCAAGAATTATATTGATGCCATCTGGCTTAGTGCACTCCTTCAACACACCAGAAGAGCTCAATAGAATTATCAGCAAGGAAACATTAGTATAATGGAGGGCAACTTAAAGGGAAAAGTTGTCAGCGGCTTGATTTGGCAATTGATGCAGAGGGGCCTACTTCAGGTAATTTCCTTTGCAGTATCAGTTGTGCTTGCCCGGAAACTCATGCCAGAAGACTTCGGCCTTGTAGCATTATCTGGCATGTTTCTCGTTTTGATAGGAACGTTTATAGATAGCGGACTGGGGACGGCATTGATTCAGAAAAAGGATGCCGACGACCTAGACTACAACACTGTGTTCTATACTAATGTGACTTTTTCGATTATAGTCTACATCGTCATCTTCCTCATCGCCCCATGGATTGCCCAAATCTTCAACAAGCCATTACTAACTCCCATTATGCGTGTAAGCGCCATAGGCATGCCCATCGGAGCCTTGTCTGGAGTACAGAATGCAATGGTATCAAGGAATATGGCATTCCGCAAGTTCTTTATTTCCACCTTGTCCGGCAGTTTGGTTTCCGCCATTGTCGGACTGTCCATGGTATACCTCGGTTGTGGAGTATGGTCGCTTGTTGGCCAAGGACTAACCAGTACCGCCTTAAATACCATCATTTTAATCATCATAGTCAAGTGGCATCCGAGGATGGCATTCTCCTTCGAAAGGTTCAAGACGTTATTCTCCTTCGGTTGGCGTATACAAGCTACAGGCCTGATAGGAACATTCTTCTATCAATTGAAAGGCTACGCCATTGGCCTTCGTTACACAGCAGCAGACCTTGCCTATTACAATCGTGGCGAGGGCGTGCCCGGAATATTCTACAATAATATCAACGGAGCGGTAACCACCGTCTTGTTTCCAGCACTCACCCAATTACAAGACGATAAGGAAGCCATGCGCCGTGCATTGAGCAGGTGCATGCGTGCTGCAAGTTTCGTGCTTATGCCCTGCCTCCTTGGACTTGCCGCCGTGTCTGACAATTTAGTCGATATCCTATACACATCGAAATGGGCCGCCGCTGTCCCCTTCATGCAGATTATATGCTTGATGAACTGCACTGACATTCTTGGCGCAGCAAATCTCCAAGCCTTAAAAGCCACCGGGCATGCCGACACATTACTTAAATTGGAAATCTACAAAAAGCCTCTGATGCTTACCATACTCATCGGCTGTGCCTTTATCAGCCCATTGGCAATAGCCGTTGGCCAGTGGATTTATTCCTTGATAGCCCTTGTCATCAATGCATATCCTAATAAGAAGTTTATAGGCTATCCCCTCAAAGACCAGTTCATGGATATAGCCCGCAGCTTCATCCTGGCAGCATTGATGGCCGTCATTGTCTTTGCAATTGGAAGAATTCAAACAAATATATATTTGATTTTTACGATTCAAGTTGGATGCGGCATACTGGTGTACGTTATACTGGCCAAAACATTCGACCGAAGCAACTACTATCTCGTCCTTGAATTGGCCCAATCGAAAATATTCGGCAAGTTCAAACCATTGTTATCGATTTTCCAAAAATGAAAAAAGTCAAAAATATCCTTTATTGGCATGTATACTACAAGGTTCTACTCTTGTGTGTTCGCCTCTTTTACTATTTACCCATCAAAAAACACAAGATTGTCTTGAGCCACGATGGCGGTGGTTCATATGGTGACAGCCCCAAAATCATAGCTGAGGAGATTTTACATCGCGGGCTTCCATGGAAAATTGTTTGGCTTGCAGACAAGCCCAATTTGCAAGTTCCCGCATCGATTCGCACATCTCGCACATCTCGCATACAGTCTGTCTATGATTTGGCGACAGCAAAGATCATTGTTACCACGGGGAAATACCCGATGCACTTGAAAAAGAAAAAAAATCAATTCTTCGTTTACATTCCCCATGGACAAATCGGAGCAAAATATGTTGAACGACAAGCAAGAGGCTTGGGTAAGGAGTATATTGAAGGAAGTATTTGGCATTCCTCGGTTTCCAATCTTTTTGTATCAAGTAGCAAGCTGCATACAGCCGAGATGCTGAAGTGGTATTGGTACCATGGCCCTGTGATGGAATGTGGATTGCCACGCAACGACATTTTCTTCCATTACACATCAAATGATGTTCTCCGCATCAAAAAGGAAATTGGTATACCCCCAAATAAGAAGATTGCGTTCTATGCGCCAACATTCCGCAATGAACAAGGAAGCAACCCATACGACATTGACGTCAACCGGCTCCTTGACACACTGCATCTCAAGACAGGTGACGACTGGGTGTTCGTATTCCGTGCACATCCCACATACATTTATTACGGCCGACTCATGTTCCCTACTTCGGACAAGGTGATTGACGAGACACTATATCCCGACATGCAGGAACTATTGCTTATATCCGACATCCTCATTACCGACTATTCCAGCACGATGTTTGACTTCAACCTCATGCATCGCCCCGTTTTCCTCTACACAAAGGATATAGAGGCTTATCAGGAAATGCGCGGGTTAAAGGATTGGTACTTCAAAGTGCCTTTCCCTTTTTGTCATAACAATAACGAATTGATGCAGACCATCACCGATTTTAAAATAGAAGATTATCACAAGAAGTGCAAGACTTTCGACAAGTTCTATGGAAGTATGGAAAAGGGAAATGCAACGACAACGATAGTCGACTTCTTTGAAAAGGTCATGAAATGAGCGGAATGAGACTACATTATATCGATATTTTCAAGGGTATATGCATTCTGTTAGTTGTAATACACCACACACTCCTAGTCCAATCTCCCCCCCCCATGCATTTGAGTTTTGATTATATATGGGTAAACAACATTATCATCGCTTTCTTCATGCCTGCGTTCTTTGTTGCTACGGGATTTTGTTCCCATTTCGATATAGATTTCAAGTCCTTTTTACGAAAGAATGTCCAAACCATCCTTCTACCATGTTTCTGCTTATACTATCTAAATCGATACCTTGACAATTTAAATGTATTGTTGTTTGGAGATTCCAGCTGGCTGACATTGAAAGAATGGCTGCTTCCAGGTTTGCGAACCTTTATCAAAGATAATGGTTTTTATTGGTTTCTTTCCGCATTGTTTATCGCCAAACTTCTCATTTGGACCATATACAAATTTATTCCTAAGCCATTTTACTGGCCGGCTGTTGTGTGTGCTTCAATTTCAGGAATCGCGATTTATCAGTATTATTTACTCCCCAATGTTTGGTTCTTTCAACATGCTTTGATTCTAACATTATTCTTGCACATAGGGCATTGGGGTAGGAAGTATGAGACATGTATCATGCAAAAAGGTCTGATTGTTACGATTACCTTTATAGCAAGCGTCCTGCTCTTAACCGCATTTGGGGTCGTCATACCAACCGTTACAAGAGATATCACTGTAACCATAACAACCACTCCCATTTTCATCACGTTGTCAATATGTGGGACAGTTTCTGTATGGTGGATTTCTCATTGTATAGCACACAATAAATTGCTAGAATCTTTAGGTCGCGAATCTATCGTCATCTATTGCTTCAATTACAGCACATTGGTTCTTGTGGGAAATATGATAAGGCAAGCCATACCACAGTTGCCATCCGCACACACAGAGCTAATTACCATTCTGTCGACTTTCATTGTATCCATTACATTGCTTCACATCATGGGCATCGTGATAAACAGCAAGTATTTAAAGTTTTTACTAGGACGATTTTAAAGTCATGAACAAAATATATGTATGGCCAGAGGGAGGCCTATGCAACCGTATGCGAGTCATTGCATCAGCTTATAAACTCTCAAAAGAACTTGGTAATGGCATCAAGGTGGTATGGTGTCAAAATAAAGATTTGAATGCTAGCTTTTCCGACCTGTTCGAATCATTACCATTTCCCATTGCAAATGTCAAGGTAGGTTCTCTGTGGCAGAAAGTACTGTGGTTGAAGTATACACGCATTAAGAAATGCATGCTATTGGACAATGACTGGATAAATAAGCAAGCAAGAAAAAAAGTATCGCATCTTTGGGTAAGAATGATAGAGCGCAGAGACCTATTCATGCATTCCTCATCCGACATTCTGTTCGAGGAGGGGTATTATAATGTTTTTAAAGTTAGGGAGGATATCTTGCCCCAATCTGCAAAAACATTCTCCACATTGGGAGCGTATGGTATCCACATCCGGCGTACAGATAACAAAATGGCTATGAAGTATTCCCCCACATCTTTATTTATCAAAAAGATTGAAGACCTGTTACTTAGCAATCCCGATGCCAAGTTCTTCTTGGCCACAGACGATCCATCTGAAGAGAAACTTTTCTTAAAGAAGTTTGGCAATAGCATAATCACCTATAAGAAGAGAAGTTTTGACCGAAATGACCCTCACGCAATCCAAGATGCCGTTATCGACCTTTGGTTTTTGGCGCATTGCAAAAAAATATACGGAAGCTACTATTCATCCTTCTCTGACGTTGCAGCTCTTTGGGGAGGTGTCGAAAAAGAGATTATGGCAGTGAAGTTGCCCCCCAAAAACTAAAAGATATGGACACTTACAAAATCTCTATCATCGTTCCCATCTATAATGTTGCTCCTTATATCGAGGAATGCCTCCAGTCCGTTGCCGGCCAAGACACAACCGATGGATTGGAGTGCATATTGGTTGATGATTGCGGCACAGACAACAGCGTCCAACTAGCCGAAGATTTCATTGGCCGTTACAAGGGTCATGTTCAGTTTTCCCTTCTCCATCACAAACATAATCAAGGACTATCGGGCGCACGCAATACGGGCCTGAAAGTCGCAAAAGGGGAATATGTATATTTCTTAGACAGCGACGACACCCTTTTCCCCGACTGCATATCCACACTTTATCATTTGGCAGAGCGCCATCATGCCGATGTCGTTATTGGCTCATATAACACAGGAGCCGGATTCGATTATGTCAATTCACTACAACATCCCGAAGTGTACAATCAAAAGGATGCCAAGCGCGCCTTGCTCAATTACGATGTCATCCCCGTTACGGCCGCCAACCGCTTGATCAAACGTAGCGTGATACTTGACAATCATCTTTTTTTCAAGCCTGGAATCATTCACGAAGACAATTACTGGACTTTTTTCTTGGCCAAACATGTTCGAACAATGTCCTATTGCAGCAAACCCGTGTACTATTATCGACAGACACAGGGTTCCATCACACACTCGAAAGACAAGGTGAAAGAGACCCAGGCCTTCACCACCATGCTTCGTGACTTCTGCGCCCATATCGATACATTCGAGCGCAACGCACAGTTGCGATACATCTTTTGCCACTTGCTGACGGCCATAGACTGTGGCTATTACCACGATAAGACGGAAAAGGAAAGTCTTTTAAAGGCCTTCTATTCGAGCAACAAGTTCTTCATGCGCCCCATGCTCAAAAAAATTTTTGATATGAATCCTCAATCGGAAAAACGAAAAAAAATAATTCGTTGGGCAATAAGGATTTACGAACACTTAAAATAACACACGATGCCACTGCTCCGACGTATACAAAACAAGTTATGGGTAGAATTGAACCCCCGTTTCCGCAAACATCTAATCACTCCTCGCTATAGGAAATGGGGCAAAAAGATACCTGCAATAACCATACTGAGTAACAACTGCCTGGGGGGGGTACTCTCACACGATTTGAGATGGCAATTTCTTTCACCGACAGTGAATTTATGGATGCTTCCCAAACACTTCGTTCGCTATTGCGCCCATTTGGAACACTATTCCCAATGCACGCTAAAATTTGTTTCATCTAAAGAACTACCTTCTAACATTTCCGACTTTAAGATTCACTATCCCGTAGCATACTTAGATGACATCATCATCTTTTTCCAGCATTATGCAACCCAACAGGAAGCCGAGGAAAAATGGAAAGAGCGTACTGCACGAATTCGCTATGACAGAATCTGCTGTATCTTATGCGAACGCGATGGATGCACAAAAGAAGACATGATGAGTTTTTCCCAATTACCCTACCCTACGGCTGTATTAGTGCACACCCCTATACCCGATATTCCTAATTCTTATTATATTCATGGCTTCGAAAAAGAACGACAGCTTGGAAATGTGATGGAATTCAAGCCAAAACATTTCTTCGGACAAAAGTATTATGATGATTTTAATTTTATCAAGTTCTTCCAAGAAATCTAATTTTTCAACACCACTCTATTAGGCATTTCAATCATGATTTCCATTGTCTTCCCTTTATCCAAAATAAAAATTCTTTCACGAACAATTATATTCTATAATCTTTTAATTGTTATCCATGATTTAAATATCAATTCTTTGATATAACAACAAATAGTTAATCATAACAAAGACACGCAAAATTATTAACAAAACAAAAAAAATGAAAGGAATAACATTTTATAATGGAGAAGAGACAAAACCTGTTGTCGAAGGCCTTGGACGGTTTAAAGATTCTTTGTTCCATGATTATTTAAAACGTGCCATAAACCTTGTCGAACGCCATTTGGCCGCTCGGCATAACGTGGAAGATAAGACCTTGGTCGATATTCATGACAACAATATAGTAGCATTTATCGGCGAACGTGGTTCTGGAAAGACATCGTGCATGTACTCACTTATAAAATGCCTATCTGACATTAGTAATGGCGAGGAAGAAAACACAAAAGATATTGCGTTGGATTACATAAAAAAAGAAAAACTGTCTTTTCTAAAATCGATAGACCCTTCTTTCTTCGATATAAACCATAATATCCTTGAAATGGTGATAGGAGAAATGTATAGTGATGTCGGTAAATTTATAGAGAACGAAGAAATAAATGACGCGGAACAGATTCAACGTCTTTTAAAAAAATTCGGTGAAACGAAGCGCGATATGCACTATATTGGTAAAGATATATTCGAAAAAGAACCAGACCAAGAGTTAGAAGAACTACAGTATCTTTCTTCTGGCGTAAACCTTCGTGAGACCTTTAAAGAATTAATAGATTCCTACCTTAATTGGAAGAAATCAAAAACACTTGTAATCAGCATAGATGATATAGATCTAAATACCCAGCAAGCATATCCTATGGTTGAGCAGATACGTAAGTACTTAATCCTACCTAACGTCATTATACTTATTGCTGTTAAGCTCGACCAATTATCCAATGTCATCAAACAAGAAATGATGAAAAGGTTCAGCAAACTCATTGATAGCGGTGGGCAAGCCATGGGATCATCTGAAATTTCAGAAATGGCAGAACGCTATTTGAACAAGCTATTGCCTATAGAATCCAGAATTTACCTGCCAACTCCTGAAACATATTTCGACGCAGCATTGACG
>CAZPFZ010000031.1:0-10169 GCA_964585955.1 uncultured Acidiphilium sp. | reverse complement strand
ATCTTATATAGTATAAAAAAATGAAAATTTATCTGCTTTCAAAATCGGCTTGCGCCGTAACGGTAAACGGCAGTTTTATGGGTACGGCAAGCACAAACCTTACCTGTTTTGACCTTGATGAAAAACAACTTTTTATTTGTTTTTACCCCGAAGACGACTATTTGCAACCTGTTTTTTGTTTTTTACCAATAATAAAACAGACAGTATCGCAAAATTTTGCAATACTACCTTTTTACGAAAACTATCTTATTATACCCAATTTTGCTACAAAACAATATGGCATTTATAAATTTTTAAAAAGTCAAAAATTTTTAAAAAACAGCGCAGAAGTAAATATTTTTTATGACGGATTTGTAAAAATTTTTATAAAAACCCAAAAAGATTATAATTATTCATATATCAAAGATGCGCACATAAACGATAAAATAACTTGCGAATTTTTAGAGGGGCTTTTATTTGTAACATTTAAGCGGCAAAACGCACAGCAAAAAAAACTTTTAATTTACGATATATCGGGCGAGATTAAAAAGGTTTATGAAAACAAAGTTTTGCAGTACGATATAAAGGACAACGCCATTGAGCTAACAAAACGCACCGCAACTATTGAAAATATTGTTATAACCGAGCGTTATTTTAAAAATCCCTTTAAATTAGCGCATAAAACAACCAACTGCGATTTTTTACCCAAAAGGTTAAATCCGTTAATAACGCCCTGCCTTTTTTTAGAAAAAATACTTTCGGGCGGCGAAGTTAAAAATTACCTTAGCTCTGCCCTTGCCGAAAAAGACTATTTACTAAACGATTTTTTTGGCGATTTTAAATTTTACATTCCATTTTTTAAAGATAATGTAGTTAATGCCGCTTTAATATACGCCGACTGCGTTAAAACTATCGTTTTTAGCTTAAACGATAATTTGATAGAAGATTTTTATTTTTTATAAAAGTTAAAACGCCCCTTAAAACCTTTTTAAAAAAGCTTTAAGGAGCGTTTTTGTTTAAAGAAAATTGTGATAATCGACTTATAGCGCAACTTTTTATATTTTGGTTGTTTTACTTTTTTTAACTTTCGTAATACTTATTTGTAACCAAATTTTTCCACCCTTGCGCGGTAATGACCTTTTCGTTAACGTAAAATTCGGTTAGGTTGCTCACCTTTAAGCACAGCAACATTGCCTTACTGCTTACTTGCGCATGTTTATATGTTACCGAATAACCCGACATGTTTGTATCTTGATCGAAAAACACAAACTGTTTTAAGCCTAAAATACCTATTGACTGCTGTTCTTCGTTAGATTGACATATCCATTTTGCTGAAGAAGAGAAAGTTTCGGCACTTGCAATCCAAATAAGTAAACCTTGTGGACGTGTTAACGAATGAGAATAATCCGCCGTGTTAAACGCGTTATAGGAATAAAACTCCACGTCGGGAGTAAGCTCGTCGCTTTTGCCTATATTTATTATCGTAACAGCAATATAGGCATCTTCGGCGGTAGATACCGTAATACTTTCGGCAGAGTTTTGCGCGACCTTAGTAACTGCAACAACGTATTGATCGGGCGTTGATGAAATGGCATGTTGCGCGTAATCGGTGTTTAATAACGACCACCCCTCTGATACGGAAAATTCGGGATATTTTATTGTGATTGCGGCGATAAGCCTATCGCCCTCCGAGCAAAACACGGTGGCGCTTGCGCTTTTTCCGTTAGATGTTTCGTTGCAGTTGCCCGAAAAATGTTTGGTTACAGCCCATTCGCGCTCGATATCGTAAATATACGCCTCGGCTAATTGCGCTTTAGACTGACCGTCCCCTATAAAAGCTTTTTCTATATTTAAATCAAATTCGATATCCTTATTATTTATAAGTTTTAATTTTTTACCGCCCTTTGAATACATAAGCGAAAGCACGTTGGTTGCAAGCTCGTGAGAAATATCCATTTTAAACAATTTATTTGCATAAGTGTAATAAACGCTTTCGCCGCTAATGCAATTGCGCGCGCTTAAAACCGAAGTTGTTTCGTTGGGCATAAACTGTAATTCGCCCGTTGAAGGATCGTACAAAGCGATTTTTTCGCCGTTGTAGCCAAGATCTGTATAAACGCCGCCTATAAGTGCTATTTTATTGCCTGCCGCCACCGCACAACCATCGTAATAATTGCTTGGCAACGGAGGAAGCAGCGTTACGCTGTTGTTTGTAGGATCAAATTTAAAAACCGTGTTTTTATATTCGCTGTTTTTTTCGCTACCCGACGCAACGCATCCGCCAAAACCATATATACAACCGTCAAACGCGCAAGCGGTTACGGCGTGCACGGCAAACGGCAAGGTAGCAACACAGCCTTGGTCGATATTATTTACGGCATCGTAACAAAATATTTTTTGTTGAGACGTGTAAGTATATCCGTTATTATAAACGTAAGTATAGCCGCTTACCCAATAAATTTTTCCGTTTAGCTCGGCAAAACCAACTTTATACCAATCTAAGTATTTTGTAAATATCTTTGAAAAAACTTTTGTGTTAACGTTATATTTTGTAACCTCTTTGGATGTGCAAAGTATTAAGTTATCGCCTGCGGTTACCATAAATTCGTAAACACTGTAAGTACTGTTCGAACTATATATTCGTATTACCTGAGTTAATTCGCCTGTTTGATTGTTGTATTCTTTAAGATACTTATCGCTATCGTAAATGTATATTTTATCACCGCGCTTACAAACTGCTTTTATAACGTTGTTATTTACGGCAACGTCGGCAGTGATTGAACAAACGCCTAAATCTTCGGCTACGGATATTACTTTGCTTGCCTTGTTTTCCCTTTTTACCCACAGTTTGCCGTGATCGACAGGCGGCAATAAGGAATAAGCTATGTTTAGCTGCGTTCTGTCGTCGCCATCTACGCTTACTTTTGCGGCAGCATATTGCGATACGTCGTATTCGCCGTTTTTTGTTATTTGCAAACTCCCCTCAGGCTTAATACCGCCCTGCACCGCAACGACTACCGAAGATAGCCCGACATAGCCCTCGTCGGGGGTTATTACGCTGTTATCCTTTGCCGTCTTTTTTTGTAATTTTGGTTTAACGTATATATCGCTTTTGCACAGTTTACCCGCGGTTTTTAGTCGCAAACCCTGTTGTTTTGTTAGTTTTATATTCATAATTAACTGCCACTATAGCAGTACACACCCCCTTCGGCAATTAAATCCTCGGAAGTAACCGAAGTACCGTCGCTATTTTTAATTTTGCTTTTTCCTATATATACATAATAAAATGTACCACCCCAAGATATGCTGACTTTGGCGTTGTTATAAAATGTTTCTACCCATTCGCCCCAAGTCATGCCTTCTTCTGCATAATATTCGCTATCGCCCACGGTAAAACTAATGATGTTTGCAAGTTCGCCTTGATAATTGCCGAACGATAAAGCCTGCCACTTGCCGTTTTCGTCCACTTGCAAAATTTTACCGGCATCAGCCACGCCGACAAGCGGTAAATCTTGCGCAGAAAAACCTATGCAAAAGGCAATATCGTAATAGCCGACACAAATACTTCCCGATTTTTTTAACTGCTCGGCAAATTGCGAAAAACCGCTGTATTCATACGACTTTTTTTCGCCCTTTACCGCACAAACGTAAAAGTCGGGCACGGTGGCATTTTTTATATGGATACAATCGCCTACGTTAAGTTCTTCGTTTGAATATGCATTTAGCGCTTGAATCATTTCATCGGCGCTTTCAAACACGGCAGAAAAGCTTTTTTCGTCGGCTTTTGCTTTAACTTCTTGCAAACTTTCGCGTATATCTTGATGCGCTTGAACATCTGTATTATGCGCGCCTACGGCACCTTGCATTTGATCGCCTACCGCATAACCGGCTTCTTGCAAAATTCCGTCTAATCGAGTAATTTCGCTTTGGAATTTATTTTGTAACTGCGTTAAATAATTTGGTTCTACCTTAAGCGCCTGTTCGGTATCGGGCACGGAATCGCCTATAAATACTGAAAATGTATCGGTATTCATAATCATTGTGCCATCATCTTTTTCAAAAACCACCTGACATAAAAGTTCTCCGCTTACCGCGGTAGCCTCGCTGCCCAAAGTCCAATCTATATTAAGTTTATCCTTATTTACATTGGAAACAAGCAATGTTTTGTTATAATCGCCCAATGCGTTTTTAGTTTTTACATATACGGGCACACGCGCAAGCAAGATACCGTTGTATGTTAGCGGAGCTTCAAAAACTATTCTTTCGGCATTTTTATCGCCGCAAAAAAATTTTGCGGATGTTAACGATACCTTTTTATCGGTAATGTATGCTCTCAATTATCCTCCTTTACCGTATTTTTCTCAACGCAATTATAACGCGCGCAAAGTTTTTTTTCAATATATTACCGACAATTTTGCCGTTAATAATTTTTATTATTGTTATATGTTATTTGTTTTTTCGAGACTATTACAGTTTAAATACACTTTTTTATTAGCTTGCAAAAGCACCCAAAAAACGCATAAAAGTCCGCCTATAGCACCATTATCGCCATATACAACAAAAAAAGACCGCTTTTTTGCGATCGTTTTTTATTTGTAAAAATTTTTGTTTAAGCCACGGTCAAGTTACCGCTTGTGGAATTGAATTCTACAATACATTGGCCGTCGCCGAATATTCGTTTATCCGATATAACCGTGTATGCTATGTTTGTTTTTAAATCGCCGCTGACCGAATCGAATATAAAGGTAGCTCCGTTTTTAGGCAACGTAAAGTTTGCATTACCGCTTACTGTTTCTAATTTAACTTTTTCGCATTTTTCAAGCTGTATGTTTAAAGCACCGCTAACAGTTGAGGCATCTAAGTTGGCAGTGCTAACACCTTTTATTTCGAGCGTACCCAAAACAGACGAAACTTTTGAACTTTCGCATTGGATGTTAAAACAACTTACCTTTCCGCTTGTGGAAGAACATTCAAAGTACTCTGCATTTATTTTTTCCGTTTTAATACTGCCCGAAACGGTTATCGCTTTAAAATTTTCAGCGTTACAATTTTCAACAACCACGGTTCCGCTAACACTTTCGATATTAAGCGCAAACTTGGCGTTTTGCGGCAGCGAAATTGTTAAATTTTTATCTTGCCCATCAACAAAAGCGGTGTGCATACTCTTCCAAAAATACACATTAAGCGTGCCATCTGTTATAAAAGAATGTACTTTTTCATCCTCAGCAAGGGTTTTGCCGCTTTCAGTGATCGTTATACTGTCGTTCTCGCTACCGATAACATTAACTTCGCCGACAATCCAGTGCACTTTTATTTGGGTAACATCTGCACTTTGATATATTTTATCGCCCTTAGAACATTCCGCCGAGCCGTAAGAATATGCGCCAACCGTAATGGGCGCGCGGCAAGAAGCAAAGCATCCGACAGCCAAAAGCACCATTAAAGAACATATTGTGATACTAATATATTTTTTCATTTTTTCCCCATATAATATTGTTTTAGCAAAAACTCCTAAGCCACAATATTATTTTCATTATTTTATCTACGTTTTTTTCTTAAATATTCAATTAAAACAAACGCTGCCACAAGCAATATGATAGAACCGACCAAAACGGCATACATAGCGCCAATACTTACGCTGTTGTTGAAAAATTTAAACTCACAGTCTATTGACTCTTTTACACCTTTAACTAATTCTTCAGAAAAGCCTACCTCGCCTACCTGCTTGAACTGCGCGTTAAGCGCATGGTTTTTTAAAAGGGATGTTGCGTATGTGCCCGGCAAGAACGAAAGCGCTGTTTGTAAGCCGGAACCAAAACTGCTTATGGGCATATAAGCGCCGCAAATAAAACCGTAACCGGCAGAAACTATTGTACCTACTGCGGAAATTTGACCTTGAGTGTTTAAAAAGGTGTTAATTACCGAAGAAAGCGCCGTTCCGAAAAGAGTTAACAATATTACATCGCTGATAATAATCAAAACATCCGCAAAAGTATAATACCAACCGATTATGGCAACATACAAAAAACATACCGCTGCGGCAGAGAGTGTTATTATTAGCGTTGAAACAAAAGACGCGGTATAATAAGCCAACGACAAAGTGGATTTGTTAACGGGCGTTATAAGCAAATCTTTGCGTGCGCCCGAAACTTTATCGGCAGCCATAAGAATGTTTGAACAAAAAGCTACGGTAATGCAACAAACCGCCAACAAAGAGGAAATAAGCTGACCTCCAACAAGGCTGTTGATTAGTTTTTCGGGCACGGATAAAGCCTGACCGCCCGCAGCGACTACCGCATCGTTATAGTCGTTAAAAATTGACTCAAAACTGTCTTGATATACCCCTGCAAGAAATGTGGAATATAAAACAAGCAAAATAACGGGGGTTATAAGCGATGTAAAAAACATTCCTTTATCTTTAAAGAACATTTTCATATTGCGCTTGGTTAGCATTAAAAAAGTACTCATATTAGTTACCTCCCGAAAGTTTTTTGCCTGTAACGGCAAGGAACACGTCATCCATTTTGCCTTTTGTTATTTCAAAATCGGTAAATAGATTGGGATTGTTAACTATTAAATCGCGTGCTTCAAGCGTGTTTTTAACTGAAATTCTAAAAGCATCGCGTATTTTTTCGTACGAGTAGCCAAGTGCGGCAACTTCTTTTTCTTCTACGCCATAAATGGTAACATAATCGCCGGCGTATGTATTTTTTAAATATAGAGGAGTGCCTTTTGCAACGATTTTTCCGCTATCTAATATAACGACAAAATCGGCATCGGCGGCTTCTTCCATATAATGTGTGGTTAAGAATACAGTCATTCCGCGTTCTTTTCTGTAACCGTCTATAACCGCCCACAGCGTTTTTCGCGTTTGAGGATCTAAACCCGTTGTGGGTTCATCTAAAATAAGTATTTTAGGATCGTTTAACAGCGCGCGCGCAACATCTATTCTTCGGCGCTGTCCACCTGAAAGTTTTCCTACTGTGCGCTTTAAAATATCGGTGAAATCCAAAATGCGTGCAAGATATTCTATGCGTTCTTTGGCAACTTTACCATGCATACCGTACAAACTTGCCTTTGTATAAAGGTTATCTTCTACCGAAAGAGCCCCGTCTATAACAGAATTTTGAAAAACAACGCCTATTTCGCCTACTATTTGTTCAATATCCGTTTCAACGTTTTTTCCGTTTATAATAACGCTGCCGCTGTCCTTTTCAAGCGAGCCGCACATTATTGAAATGGTTGTTGATTTACCCGCCCCGTTAACGCCGAGAAAGGCAAACAATTCCCCCTTTTTTACGCTAAACGACAAATCGTTTACCGCTTTTACGTCCTTATAACACTTTACTAAATTGTTTATTTCTATTATGTTTTCCATAATTATTTCGGTTTTAATTTTTCTCTAACTCCTAAGCAAAGCTGTTATTTGCCCTGCATATCGGGATTTTTAGTTGACATTAGCTCTTTTCCCGCTACATCGTTTACCGGTTTTATAGAAGGTACGTCCGGCGAAAGGTTTTTTATAACGTAAATCATGCCTTGGAATATTTCACCGAGACGTCGCGCAATTTCGTTTTCGTCAAAATTGCAAATGCCTTTGGCACATAGCACGCATAAGCCAAAACAGTACGTCCACATTTGCCCGAATAAATGCTCGGCTTGCTCCGAAGTTGCGTTATAGTCTCTTTTTATAATCTCTATATCCTTATCCTTCCCGAAAGGCAGACATTCAAAAATATTATTTAAACTATTGCGATCGGACACGCCGTTTGCATGCATAAACATCATTTTAAACAGTTCGGGGTAATCATTGGCGAATTTAACCCACTGCATGCCGCGCATTTTGTAGGACGGAGCATAATCTTCGGCTACTGCCATGTATTGATCAAAAATGGCTTTTGCTCGCGCAAAAACTTCGTTTTTTACCTCATCCATATCATTAAACACGGTAAATACCGGGCTTGAAGATGTTCCGAGAGCCTTACCTAACCCGCGCGCGGTTAAAACCTCTTCGCCTTGTTCGCAAACAAGGCGAAGAGCAATTTCGGCAATTTCATCCTTGGTATATTTGGCTTTTGGTGGCATATTATTCCTCCATGTGTTTTGACATTACCGCGCATATAGCATTGCTATGCATTAAAGACGAACGCTTTACACGCTGTACGTTATATTTTTAAATAACGTATGTTACATAACATTGTGCATTATATACCTTAACTATGGTTTTGTCAAATATTTTAAGCAATAATAAAAAATTTGTATAAAATGCAATCAAGAAGTGTAAAAACAGAACAGTTTAATTTACAAAACATTCGACTTATGGTATAATAGCAAGCGACTAATGTTTAAAAAAGGATATTTATATGAAACTTTTTACTAAAATTCAAGCATTTATCGTATGCGTGATTGCAACTGTGTCTTTTTCGATGATGGCATGCCAAACATCGGGCGATAATTCTTCTGCAAACAGTGCGACAAAACCTTACGATTCCTCTATTATAACACCCGATAAGCCGCAAAACGATATAAAAAATATCAAATTTGTATCTATAAACGATTTGCACGGTTACATAGAGCAAGACGAAAACGGCAAAAACGGGCTTGCAAACACGGCATACCTTATAAATAGCCTTTCGGCTTATTTTAACGACAACGACCCCGAAACCGATGTGCGCGACGACCTTGTTTTGTTCGCTAACGGCGATATGTTCCAAGGCACTGCTTTATCGAACATGAGCAAAGGTAGAGCAGTTATAGACGCTATGAATTTAATGCATTTTGACGGAATGGGCATAGGCAACCATGAATTCGATTGGGGTTTAGAAAGCATTTATACCTATTTTGACGGCGACGAACAAAACGGCGAAGCTACTTTTCCGCTAATTTCTTCCAACATAATGCAAAAATCGCAAAACAACAGCTACATTGCCGATTTATCGGATACAGATAATATTTTGCCATACTCTATTGTTGAAAAATCGGGCGTAAAGGTGGGGCTTATTTCGGTAATAGGTCCGCTTAAAAACTCAATACTTGCATCCAAAGTAGCCGATTACGATTTTTTAGAGGTTGACACAAGCGTTAAAACCACAGCAAAACTTTTAAAAGCCGAAGGCGCCGAACTTATATCGGTTAATATTCACTGTGGCAATGCTGAAAGTCCGCTATACTACCCATCCAACCTAAACATAGCCAATATGAAGGACGATGACGGCAATTATTTGGTAGACGTTATTTTTAACGGACACACTCACACGAGAAATCAAGCCGAATGCATAAAAAGAACGGGCGGAACAGACGTACCCGTTATTCAGGCAGGCGGCAACAACTATCAAGTAGGCGTTGCAACCATTGCATATAACACTAAAGATCAAACTACATCGGTTAAAGGGTGCGAAACGGTAAACGTAAAAACAGTGGGTACCAAAGCCGACGAAGATGTAAAGAACTCTATTAAAAACAGTTCGAACAATTTAACAAATACACTACCTACCCTTGCGGTTTCATCCTTAACACTTAAAAACCGTTACGCCATAGAAGATTATGTTGCAAATATAATGATAAAATCGTTTAACGCAGATTTTTCGTTATCGAACAGCGGCGGTTTACGCGGTACCGGTTCTATAACCGCAAATCAGCCCATAAAAGAAAGTAACCTTTACGAAATAATCCCCTTTGACAACGTCGTTTACTATGTTACGATATCTGCAAAAGCACTGTATAATTTTTATGTAACCGACGGCGGAAGTCATTATTATTACGATACAAGCGGAAAATCTTTTGAAAGTTTGCAAGACGACGACGGTTATTACACGCTTGCCATAATAGACTACGTTTACGAGGGTGAATATTTTGCCGAATGCCGCAAAAGCGTAACAAGCGCGGTAAAAACCAACCTTGAACTGCGCGAATTGCTAAAACGCGACGTTGAAAAGCAAGGCGAACTCGGTTTAAAATGGACTTATGAAAACGGCTCTTACCTTGAAGTGCAAGAATGGGTGGAATTCGAATAATAATTTAGACATAATAAATAAAAACAGCTGCGGCAAGTTGCAAAAACTTGCCGCAGTTTTTTTGTTTAAGTGTTATATTTTTTCTTATTCTTTTCGTAAATTTTCACCTCATCTTATTTTTTTTAATTCTTTTTATAGAAAATTTGATTTATAAACAATAAAAAGTAACATATATGA
>CAZPFZ010000030.1:0-10464 GCA_964585955.1 uncultured Acidiphilium sp. | reverse complement strand
ATTTTAATATTTTTTTTGTTTTGGATAGAGTAATCAATATTTGCATAAAAAACGAATATTTATTCAAAACATTTTCTTATCCATTGTACATTTATAGTTACTAAGAGAAGAAGTTTTTGAAGTCATCCAAGAGTTTATCATAATCGCTTTTTTCAAAAGTATTTTGATCTTCCCCTTCATCCGAGGATTCATACGGGAAATCGTTTAGTTCGAAACAATACAATTTTGTACCTTTACATACGTATTCCAGTTTCGTAAGTAAATCGGATTGAACGGTAAAATAGGATGAATCGGAAATAGTAGACCATCCAAAAACTAATTCGTAAAAAATTCCGCCAATTTCCTCTAATTTGCTTTTAAATGATTCAGGAATGTTACCTTCACCCACTATAATGTATTTTATTGTACCATCGTCGTTTAGTTTGATTTCCCATTCGGAAGCATATTCCCAAACAGCATATAACGTACTGCCTTGCGGAGCTTCTAACACACCACTTGCAGAGTATACAACTTCGCCGTCCTCTTGCAAAGCCCAACCTTTAAACAAATAGCCTTCGCGTATGGGTGCGGAAAGTACGGTAATAGCATTGGTATTTTCAAATGTGTTTTCGGTCACGGTGAGCGATTTTACATATGTTTTATCACTTGATAATTCACATCCCCAAACAACAGGGCGATTGTATGAATTCCATTTTTCGGACCAAGTTAAGGGATAACTGTCGTACTCGACATAAATTGTAAGTAAATCGTTACCATAAAAAGCATGAGCCCCTACACTTTCAACATTTTTGTGAATAGTGACGGAAGTAATATTTATAGCCCCTTTATAAGCATATTTACCTATGTTTGTTACCGATTCGGGTATTCTGGCAATTGTTAAATATTTGGCATCGTAAAAAGCATAGTCGCCGATATATTTTAAATTGCTTGAATTTTCTTCACCTTGTGCATCGCCCTTGTTAAAGGACACATCGTAAGTGTAATTATTTTTATAAAAAGCCTTTATTCCAAGATATTCTAAAGAAGTAGGCAATTCAACGTTATATAACATTTCACAACCGTAAAAAGCGCTTGTGCCAATATACTTTAAACCGTTACCAAAGGTAACGTCTTTAAGTTTTTTATCAAAAGCAAAAGCTCTATCGCCAAGAACGGTTACGGAATCGGGAATGCTAACTTCGGACAATGCAGTACAATCGTAAAATGCATATGAGCCTAAGGTTGTTAATGTATAATCAGAATCATCTCCACTTTGGAAATCTTCTACCGCATTTAAATTTGTTTTTGTTAACGCAGTACAAAAAGCAAATGCTTGAGTACCAATCGTTTTTACGCGAGTTTGAGATAAATCTATCTGCCTTAAGGATACGCACCCCATAAAGGCAGACGATCCTATTGTTTCGAGTTTTGAATTACGATCCGTTGAGTTAAAGCCTATTCCTACAAGATTTGTACATCCATAAAAAGTAGAATCAGCTATTTCAGTAATCGCGTTACTTAAAGTAATTCTTTGTATAGAAGAACAGTTATAAAATGCACCTGCGCCAATATACTGCGGAATATGTGAATTTGTTACCGTAATAAGCGTTTTAAGATTATAAAACGCAAAATCGGCTATACCCTTTGTATTTTCAGGTATAGTTACATCGGTAATAGTACGTTTTGTGGTAGTATAATCCTCCTCATATTGTATACTGCCGTTATTGTAACCTACAATCCAATCGCCTAAATATACTATACCGTCAAGTTTTTTAGTGGCTGTATCTTTAGCGCCTGCTTGACGCCATAACATAGTATTATGGAATGCATATGTGCCTATTCTAGTTACCGAGTCGGGAACAAGGGTATTACCTTCGGCCCCTAATGAGGTACAGGAGTAAAACGAATAACTATCCAACGTTTTTACTCCGTAAGGCAATGAAACCGCCATAAGATTTTGACACGCAGCAAAAGAATATTTACCTATTTTTTCGAGATTGCTACCTTTTTCAAAATTAATACTCTTTAAATTAGTACAACCCCTAAAACCGTGATTACCAACATATTTTAAACTTTTAGGAAACATCACAGATTCAATAGTGTTGTTTTCGTAAAAAACAGCTTCTGCTATACCAACAATACCATCGAGGAAATCATTTTTAGCAATATTAATAATGGATTTTGACGAATCATTAAAACCAACAAGCCACTTATCTTGATATATAAATTTTTCGCCTGCGTCAAGCTGTTCTTGGTTACGTTTTGTGCCAATGAAAGCAAATCTGCCTATATCAGTAACGCTTTCAGGAATAGCAATATCGTTAAGCGAGGAGCAAAGTGCAAACGCACGCTCCCCGATTTGTTCCAAATTTTCGGGTAAGGTAACATTCTGCAAGGACGAGCAACCTTCAAATATAGAGTCGCCTATATATGTTATCAAAGAACCTTCCTCGAAGACAAGACTTGTAAGCGAGGTATTGCCATAAAATGCATATGGATTAATAAAATCGAGATTTTTATTTATTTTTACCGATTGTAAAGAGGTCATTTTTGCAAAAGCCTGTATATCGGCACCCGTTAACGATTGAGGGAAGTCTAATGTTTTTGCAGCCGTACACTCAAGAAAAGCAGAAACACCGATTGTTTGCAACCCCTCACTGAAAGTAATGCTTTCAAGCGAGCGACAATATGCAAACGTAAAGGGGTAAATATTTGAAATACCGCTTGGGATACTTATGCTTTGCAACATTGTACACGACTGAAAAGCCGATTCACCTAAATAAATCAAAGATTCAGGCAAATTAATGGTTACCAACGAAGAGCAACTATAAAAAGCCTCTTTTTCTATTATGGTAACATTATTGCCTATTGTAATATTTTCAACTTTGGTATTACTTTTAAACGCGCCAATACCAATCCTTGTAACAGGCTTTCCCTTATATTCGTCTCTTATAGAAAAAGTACCCGTTGCTCTGCCTACGCCCGTTACAGCATAAGCGGTATTGTTATCTATACGAGTATAAATTAAACCTGCAGTATATTCCTTACCAAACTCCCAAGATTTTGACCATTCGGAATCTTGAGTTTCGCGTTGATTACCTACAGCTTTTACTTTTACATCATAATCGCCTTCATCAAGGTTATCCAAGGAATAATAAGCATTACGAGTTGAAAATTCTTCTGTATTACCGGTTGCGGCATTCGTAACCGAAACGGTATAACTACGCGCGCCCTCTATAGCAAGCCAATTAAGACGATTATCTTCGTCTATTTCTTGTATTACGGGCGTTTGCAAACGTTCACCTTTAGCGCAACCCGCAACAAATAACGATAATGCCATTATTGCCGTTAAGATTATTATTAACTTATTTTTTAATTTCATAACGCCCTCCGTTTTTTTATTAGGACAAATCGCCGTTAGCAGTTTTAACATACAAACAAACTGCTAACGCGACTTATTTTTTAATTGAGATTATTAAGTAAAATGTGCAATTAATCGACATATACGCCGATTTATTCTTCATTTTCTTTTCTTTTCTCGCGAATAATTTCGTGTATCCATTTAAACTTGAATTTTCTTACAGCAATATCGATTAAGAACATTATTAACGATAAAATCATAAATAAAAATCTTGGATCGTATACGTGCTGTATTGTTGTAACAAAGGTTTTAAAAATATCAGATAAATCTTCTGTACGGGTTATCAAACTTCCGTTACCTTTTGTTGCCAAATCGGTCATTAAATCCAATCCCGTATCCTCACTGAAACAATCGTATTCAGCCGAATAAGAGAATGTTTTATACATTTCTGTTTTCTTTTGCGTGCCATCGGCAGCCGTGTGAGTAATAGTAATTTTATATACTCCGGCTTTTTTAGCAATAAAAATACATTTACTAAAATTATTTTCGGCACACAATGCCAATTCAACATAAACATTTGCATTGTTGCGTTTATCTTCAGGCGTAACACTTAACAAGGAAATTTTATCCTCTTCGCTACCACCGACAAGTTGAATTACACCGTCGATTTTTTCGCCTTCGTTTAGTTTTTGATATACACTTAAAGTATTGATATAGTTTTCTTCAGAAAGAGCAACGCTTACATCGCCTGAAACCAAACGCGTTTTAGGCATAAGTTCGCGAATAATGTTATATATTAGTTTTTGACCGTTTGCGCTTGTATAAAAGTTTTTAGAGTATGAGGTATCGGTTCCTTTTAAGTCGCACATTATGCTGCCGACAACCCCCTTACCCAACGTACGGTAAGAATAGAACGGCGCACGATACTGCCCGGATAAAACAAGGACTGCATCCTTTTTAAGTTTACCACCGTAAAAACCGGAAACGGTAAAATCAAGACTGCTTATAACATTACCATTTTCATCACGATGCGCTTCTAATCCGGAAAGAACAGCATCGTTAGATCTTTCGATTTTTGGATTAAAGTCTTCTAAAACAACTTCTTTGATAGAATCCGAAGTTAAGTCACGAATCATATCGTTACCGAGATCGGAAAGATCTGCCTTAGCATAAATGTTACCACCGCCGGTGTTAACAAGTTTTTCCATTGCGGTATAAAGCGAATCGCCCTTTACCATATCGACACCCATAACCGAAAATGTTATGTCGTTATCTTTATGGTATTTTTCAACCAAGCTCAAATAATCTTCGGGTTTGTCAGCAAAAGCACCGTCAGTAATCATAATTATGTGACGTTTATCTATACTCTTGTTAGAGTTTAGTAATGCAGCCGCTCTTTCAATCGCATTAGATGCTACAGTACCGCCGGTTTTATCGGGTATATTACGTATAGCCTCTATAATTTTATTCTCCTGAGTTTTTGGAGTAAGCGGCAAAATCATACCATAATGATCATCAAAGGTAAGTAATGCAAAATAGTCACGATCGGTTAAAGCATACAAGGCAGTTTCTACACCCGTTTTTGCTCTTTCAAGTTTACTAACGCCTGATTCATCGGCTGTCAGCATTGAACCGGAAACGTCCAAAATAACAGCAACACCGAGAGGCGGTGTATAGTCGATAGCGTCTATCGGGAGCATTGATTGGTAAATACCGTCTCCCCCGGCAAGGTCGTTACGATCGTAAACGTGAACTTTGCCGCTACCTTCGGTACTGCTTGTATCTGGTTCGTTTCCGCCTACCGTAAGCATTCCGCCGCCGTAATCGTTTACAAACGAATACAGCACATTAATAAAACCGGAAGGCAAATCGGCATTTGCCACGTTATTTAAAATAACTTGGTCGTAAGCAAGCAAATCTTCGATTGTTTCAGGAAAATCGGGTTCACCCACTTTAACCTTGGTTACTTGATAATTTAATTGAGTTTCAAAGAGCATTTCGACTTCTTCTTGGTCGCCCGTAAGCAAACTTTCAAGTTTGTCGGAATCTCCGTCATAAGTTTCTATAAGCAAAATTTTATCGAATTTTTCAATTATTACATAAGTGTAATATTCGTTATTTTGCTGTACAGTATCGGTATCGCTTGAAAGTTGTACCGATACTTCGTGAAAAGTATCACCTTTAAAGATATGAGTAAAAGATATTTCTTGCTCGCCCGCCACAACGGTTTTTAATTCATTCTTTACGCGTTCACCGTTATCGTACAACGCAAAAGTAACAGCACTTTGCCCTACTGCATTGATTTTTACGTTTATCGTAGTTTCTGTTTCAAGCAAAATATAATCTTGCGGGAAGGTAATATCACATACCTGAACTTCGGGTTCCTCGGTGGGAATAACTCCGCTGCTTGTATCGGCAGATAAATATATTCCATCGATTTTTGTTCCCTTTGAGGTAAGAGATCTTATAACCGTTTGAGCATTTTCGTCAGTTTGCTTACCATCGGAAACAATAACAACTTTACCTGTTTCGGGGTAAGTAAACATAGTTTTAACATAGGACAATGCATCGGCCAAATCGGTTGCAGTTGAATCGACTTTTTTGTTTGACTGTTGTTCGTCTAAAAAGTCTCTATACAGTGAATAAATATCACCGACATTATTAGTCATAGGTGCAACGCAAACTTGATCAAAGCCAAAAGCTACAAGACCAACGCGGAAATTATCGTATTTACTGTCGTTTAAAACGCTTTCTACGAACATATCACGTCTATCAGCGTATTCTTCTTGCGAATCGGACACGTCAACCAAAACAATAATTTCGTTTTTATCATTAGGCGTTTCGTAAGTGAATTGTAAACCCGCCAAAAGTGAAACAACGCAAACAGTAACAATTAAATGCATTACGATTGAAATAATACGGTTACGCGTTCTTCTATATCTTTTTGCAAGACGAAAATGTGGAATAAACGTTATTAGTGCAGCTGCTATTATAAGCAACATCCACCACGGTGAGCGGAGGAATGTTATTTGAAAATTAGACATACTTTATACCCTCCTACTCTACATACCTTCGCGAATGTGTAAAAACCATTCGATGAATACCAAAACAACAAGTGCCGCGGCAAGATAAACTACCAAATCTTCAAAAAAGTCGCTCATTTCGGCACCTTGGTAAGGATCTGGCAATGTATCACCTATAAAAACAGTGTTGCTTTCAGCCGCCGGAACTTTTATATAAATGTATTCGTCATACGACCTTTGATCGTAAAGGTATGTTGTAACAATGCAAACACCCGGCATATACACAGAATATGTTGCAGGTAATTCAGTAAATGTCTCTTTATGTTCAAGGTCATCAAAAACAACCTTTTCGCCTCTTCCGTTAAGTTTGATTTCTTCGCCTACTTCAAACACATTAGAGGTTAATGTAGAAGGTAAAAAGTATTCAAACATATTTTGCATAAGCAACGGAAAATCGGGTAATACCGCCAAGTTTGAATAGTGCAAACTAAATGACATTACCGCAACTTTTGCGCTACCGTAATTTTTAACAGCGAAAACAGGATAGTCGTTTAACGACATAAGCGAAACATATTCTCTATCGCCAAGCGAAAGCGCGCGATATTTACTTACAGTAATTCCTTCCGCTATTAAGTTTTTCATAATAGGGTTATCTTCGTTTACAGTAGATAAATAAAAGCTCTTTCTTAAATCAACTTCTTTTCCTAAAGAAAATCCTGCGCCTTGAGGTTCTTGATCGGGATTAAGCAAAAATACGGCTCCATCTGTAGGCATTGCCATTGGTGCCATTTCTTCGTAAATATACCAATCGAAGCCCGATGTTGCAGGCTCGTCGTTAGGCCTTAAATCAACTACCGTGATATTCCACCTATCGGCATAATATTCGGTAAGTACGTCGAGTATAGCTGAAAAGAACAAAGTACGACCCGCGCTTGCGTATTGAATTTTTAGTTCGGGTTTAATACCGCCCCAAATTTCAAAGTTGTTATCTAAGTCCAAATAATCTTGTTCAACCAAACTTACGTTTATAGATTCAAAGCTATAAAAAGCATCGTCTCCCATATCGATATATACGTGAGAGTCGTCGTCTTCAGGCCAAGTAGCGCCTTCCGCTGAAGATCTCTTACGGAAAACAAGTGTACGTTTTTTCTCGCTTATACATTCTACCGTTTTACTAAAAAATGAAGGTACACCCTCTCCGTTAGGAGCATTTACAGTAAGACGAACGTCTATCGCCCTATTTACACCGTAACAAGCAACATCAACGTAAATGATATAATACCCCTCGTCAAATTCTGTATAAGCATTTAAAATAGCTGAATTCCATTCAATCTTTTTTTCATCTAAATCGTCGTCTTCTCCAGAACAGTTAACAATCGTTACACCGTTCGGAACAGAAAGATAATTTGCGTCGGTATAAAAATAAATTGCGGCAAAGGGGTTAACATCGAGTATAGTAGAAGCGAGTTCAAAACTTTTATCGATATCGGCAGTTTGATAGGAGCAATTATCGGTAAATAATTTTGCAAAACTATCGCTTACTTCTTTTTGGGAATTTTCATCGGCACGCATAAGCAAAATATCGGGCGAAGCATCTGCTCTTATAACCGACACAATGCCGCCGCTCTTTACAAGGGCGTCGGCATAAGATTCGGCTTTTTCTATAGCTCTATCATATCTTGTAACATTTGCATCGTTTACAGTTTGCATACTTGCCGAAGCATCGATAATTATTATAGCTTCGGTTTCGTCAACAAGCGCCTTAATAATTTTTGACGGTTGCGTTAAAACAAGCGCACACGAAGTTAAAATGGCGATTTGACATATTATAATAAGTATATCCCTTAACTTACTTGTAGGGATACGCTTTTTCTTATATTTTAAACTTAATTTCCAAACGAATGTACTGGAAATAAATTTTTGTTGGTAATTGGGTTTGATAATGTAGATAATTATTAATATTACCACACTAATCAGAGCCAATAAACCGAGTGGGGTTAAAAGAGTCATGACATAATACCAACCTTTAGTAAATCACCGAAAAGCACGCGTTCGATGGGGTCTTCGACCGAAACCGAAATAAAACCTACATCACGCCGCTTGCAAAAGTCTTTAGCATCGTTTAACAAATCGTTAAACGCCTCTTTATACGCATCTAACATGGATTTTGTTATTTTTATGCGCATATTTTTAAAGTCTGCAACATCGACCGATTCTGAATCGATAAGATTAACCCTACCATCGTACATGGGGTCAATTTCGTCAGGAGTAAGGACTTGTATGAGTAAAACCTGACGTTTTTTATAACATAAATATTCAACCGCTTTTTTCCAATTACTGTCGGTAAAAAAGTCTGAAACAATAACGGTTAAGCCGTTGTTAGAAGTTATATCAGAGCAATTCGTTATACAAGCTTCTATATCGGTTTCACCATCAAACTTTTGTTCTGTAAGCGAAGAAATAGCCCTAAAAAATGCATTTTTACCAACTATAGAACCGTAAGGATTTTCAGCCTCGTTGCCGCGCATAAGATAAAAAGAAAGCCTATCCATATTTTGAACGCCCAAAAATCCGAGAGCTGCCGCAGCCGCCGTTGTGTAAGAAGCTTTATATACATTATCCTTACCCATGGATGCGGAATAATCTATGAATATTTGAATGTTCATCTGCCTTTCGTCGGTAAAAAGCTTTAAAAAATATTTCTCGAAACGACTGTATAAGTTCCAGTCTATACGACGTATATCGTCGCCGAGCTGATATTCTCTAAAGTCGGCAAACTCAACCGTCTGACCGTATGTAGAAACTAAATGTTTACCGCCGAAGTAGCCCGTTAAGTTTGATTTTAAATTAAGCGATAAAGTTTCTAACCGACTGAAAAAATTGTCGTTTAACTGAGTGATTTTCATTTATACCGATCTCCGCAGAAAGGATTATTTCATTTTTTTATATTTTGCGCTAACTTCTTCAACAACCATTTTTATAACATCGTCAGCGGTAACTCTTTCAGCTATAGCCTCGAAGTTAAGTTTTAAACGGTGACGAAGTACAGGGTAAGCAAGATGATTAATATCTTCGTAAGAAACATTAAATCTGCCTTTGATTAAAGCATAAACTTTAGCGGCGGAAATAAGAGCTTGTCCTGCACGGGGGCTTGCGCCTACCCTTATATATTTTTTAGCACCTTCTGATGCGTATTCACCATCGGGGTGAGTTGCAGCAACCATAAACATAGCGTATTTTAACACTTCTTCTATTACGGGAATAGCGTTAGCTGTTTCGCGCATTTGAAGGAGCTGTTCGCCGTTACAAGCAGCTTCAGATACTTCAGCCATGGTTTTTTGAGTCATATCAACAATTTGCATAAGCTCATCTAACGAAGGATCGGGAACGAGCAACTTGAACATAAAACGGTCCATTTGCGCCTCGGGCAAAGGATAAGTACCATCTTGTTCTATCGGGTTTTGCGTTGCCAAAACAAAGAAAGGTTCGGCAAGTTTACGCGAAACGCCCATAACGGTTACGGTATGCTCTTGCATTGCCTCTAACAAAGCGGACTGCGTTTTAGGGGTAGCACGGTTTATTTCGTCGGCAAGAATAATATTGCTAAATATAGGACCGGGTTGGAAGTTAAATGCCGAATTGCCGTTTTCGTCTTTAACGATAATATTTGTACCTGTTACGTCGGCAGGCATAAGGTCAGGCGTGAACTGAATACGCGAAAAGGGCAAGTCAAAAACTCGCCCTAAAGATCTAACCAAACGTGTTTTACCAACGCCGGGAACGCCTTCAAGCAAAACGTTGCCGCCTGCTATCATAGCTATAACCGTATTTTCGACAACATCTTTTTGACCTACTACGTCACGCGAAATTTGCTTAAAGATGTTGTCGCATTGTTTGCTGAATTGTTCAATGTTGTTTTCGTTTACCATGTTAATTACTCACTGTGTATATTTTAAGTATTTTTATTTTATTATTTTTCGATACCGTCGTAATAACCGCCGATTACGTCTTTTTGACCGTCTGACATAGAACCATCGCTGTTAACGCGATTATTTGCGTCGTTTACGGCATTGTCGTAAACGGTATCACCATAATAAGTAT